>JANNNT010000162.1:0-3769 GCA_031398685.1 Rhodocyclaceae bacterium
CACCACGCGCCTTGGCCACGCCGCGCAGGGCGCACAACGCGCTTTCCAGCGCATCGGGCGTATGGGCGTAATCGACGACGACCAGCGGTTCGTTGTGCCCGCCAATTTTTTCCAACCGTCCCGGCGGCGAGGGCAGATCGGCAAAGCGGGTCGCAACCTCCGAGGGGGTCAATCCGGCATCGATCAATACGGCGGCAACCGCCAGCAGATTGGAAACGTTATAGCGTCCAAGCAATCCCGTCTCAACCAGCGCCCGACCATTCGGCGCGCAAAGACGAAAACGCATGCCGTGAATGGTTTCCTCGACGTTCTCTGCACGGATCACGCCTTGCCGGGCGTCGGGCTCATTGCTCAGCGTGTAGCCAAGGACCTTGGTCGCCGTAGTGCACTCAGTCAGCTCACGGCCAAAGGGGTCGTCAAGATTGATCACCGCCAGGCGCAGGCGCGGCCAGGCGAATAGCTTTTTCTTGGCTGCGGCATAACCTTCCATCGTGCCGTGATAGTCGAGATGATCACGCGTCAGATTGGTGAATACGGCCACGTCGACGCGTGCACCGTCAAGCCGTCCTTCTTCAATGCCGACCGAACTGGCCTCCAGCGCACAGGCCTGCGCCCCGGCGTCGGAAAACTCGGAAAGATAGCGGACCAGGGTCGCCGCTTCGGGCGTCGTTAATCCGGTTTCAAGCAGCTGATCGGGGAAACCAGCGCCGAGCGTACCGATGACCGCGCAACGACGCGGATGAACACGTCCGAGCCACTGGCTGATGGTGGTCTTGCCATTGGTACCGGTGATCGCAATAAGCGACAAACGTTCGCTCGGCTGACCAAAAATTGCCTGTGCCAGCGGTCCGCACAATTGACGCAACCCGCTGAGCGACAGGTTGGCGATATGCCAATCGGCATCCCAGACAAACTCGTCGCCCGCTTCCCAAAGGATGGCCGATGCACCGCGCGCAATAGCGTCTCCGATGTAACGACGCCCATCGGTCGAGTCGCCGGGGTAGGCCACGAACACATCGCCGGGGCGAACCTTGCGGTTGTCATCAGCCATCCCGCGGGGCTGCACGCCCAGGTCCGCCAGTTGCTGGATGACAGCAGCCGGACTGGTGATGATCGAAGGGTTGGTCATTCTGCTCACAATTTTTCCTTTAGCGCGCCGCCCTGCGCGATCTGAACCGGTGCATCAGGCGCAATGCCAAGCGTGCGCAGCGCACCGCCCATCACCCCCGCAAACACCGGGCCGGCGACATCGCCGCCATAGTGCTGGCCGCTGCCCGGCTCGTCGATCATGACGGCTACAATCAGGCGCGGATCCGACGCCGGTGCGAAGCCGACGAAAGACGCCACATATTTCTTGACGTACTGACCGCTTTCCAGCTTGTACGCGGTACCGGTCTTGCCCGCGACGCGATAACCCGGAATTTGGGCCTTCGGCGCCGTACCGCCGGGTTGTACAGCCATCTCAAGCATGGCTCGCACTTCACGTGCCGTCTGCTGGCTGAACACGGGCGTTATGCCGGCGGGCATCGAATCCAGCTTGGTCAGCGTCAGCGGCACCATATCCCCTTCGCGTGCGAACACGCTGTAGGCACGCGCCAACTGCATCAGGGAAACCGAAATGCCATGGCCGTAGGACATCGTTGCCTGTTCGATCGGACGCCAGGTCTTCCAGGGACGCAGGCGACCACTGACCTCGCCGGGAAAGCCAAGGCGTGACACCTGGCCGAAACCAACGGCATCGAACATGTCCCACATCTGTTGCGATGTCAGCATGCTGGCGATCTTGGCAGCGCCCACATTCGACGACTTCTGGATCACTTGCGCCACGGTCAGCGCGCCGTGCGGATGCGCGTCGGAAATCGTCGCGCTGCCGATCGTCAAGCGGCCGGGCGCGCAGTTGATAATCGTGTCGAAGCGCACCTTGCCGCTTTCCAGAGCCTGCGCAATGGTGAATGGCTTGAGGGTCGAGCCGGGCTCGTAGGTATCGGTCACCGCGCGGTTACGCAACTGCGCACCCGACAGGCGCTCGCGGTTGTTCGGGTTGTAGGTCGGCCAGTTGGCCAGGGCGAGAATTTCCCCGGTCTTGGCGTCGATGACTACGGCACCACCGGCCTTGGCCTTGAAATCGGTAACCGCCTGCTTCAATTGACTGTAAGCGAGGTACTGAATCTTGGAATCGAGCGCCAGACGGATGTCCTTGCCATCCTGCGGCGGCTTAATCGAGCCCACGTCTTCAACGATCTGGCCACGCCTGTCCTTGATCACGCTGCGGCTGCCAGCGTGCCCCAGCAGCTGCGCCTGAAACGCCAGCTCAACACCCTCAAGCCCCTTGTCGTCAACGCCGGTAAAACCGACGATATGCGCGGTCATTTCGCCACTCGGATAGTAACGCCGATATTCCTTGTCCTGGCCGATTCCGGGCAGTTTCAGTGCCGCCACCTTGTCACCCACATCCGGCGGTAACTGGCGCTGCAAAAACACAAAAGACTTGTCACTGGCCAGCTTTTGCGACAGTGTCTTGCCGTCCATTTCCAGCAGACCAGCAAGTTGTCTGACTTGTTCCGGATTGAGACGGGCATCCGCAGGAATCGCCCAGACCGACTTCATCGGCGTCGAGATTGCCAGCACGTCGCCATTACGGTCCGCAATACGGCCACGCGAAGCGGAAATTTCAAGATCGCGCAGGTAGCGCGACTCGCCCTTCTCCTGCAAAAAATCGTTGTTGAGCACTTGCAGATAGAACGAACGCCCGATAAGAACGGCAAAGCAGGACAGGATGAGCAGCGCCATCAGGCGCGAACGCCAGGCCGGGAAGCGCAGCTTCAACACCGGACTTTCGGCAAACTTGTGTGCCCTCGCCCCCTTGAAGTTCATCATCGCGGCAGCCCTCCCGAGGTGGCGGTGATCATTTTTGCCGCCTCTGGGGTGCCCATCCTGAGCTTTTCGCGAGCAATTTTTTCAATGCGCGGTGATGTCGCCCAGGTTTGCAGTTCCAGCTGCAACTGGCCGAATTCAATATCGAGCTGCTTGGCGCGATCCTGTTCACCTTCCAGTGCCTGAAAGAGCTTGCGCGCCTTGTGCTGCGAGGTCACCACGCTGAGCGCACAGACCACGACGGCAAGAAGCAGAAGGATATTGAAGCGAACCATATCAGGCGCGCCCTCCCGGCAGTTTTTCAGCGAGCTTTTCAGCGACCCGCATCACGGCGCTACGTGCGCGCGGGTTGCCCGCCACCTCGGCCGCACCCGCCTTGACCGGCTTGCCCACCAGGCGCAGCTTGGGCTGTGGGAGATCAACGGAACGCAAGGGAAGATTCTTCGGCAAATTATCCGTTGCTGCTTCATCGCGCATGAAATGCTTGACGATGCGATCTTCGAGTGAATGAAAGCTGATCACCACCAGTCGCCCGCCACGCGTCAGAACAGCCATGGCCTGAGGCAAAACTAGCGCCAGCTGTTCGAGCTCTTGATTGACGTGAATCCGTAGAGCTTGAAAGGTACGCGTCGCCGGATCCTGGCCGGGCTCGCGGGTCCGCACGGCCTCGCGTACAAGCGCGGCGAGTTGGCCCGTGGTTGCAACAGGCCGCTCGCCCCGAGCAGCCACAATCTTCTTTGCAATCTGGAAAGCAAACCGTTCTTCGCCATAGTTTCTAATGACCTCCGTGATTTCTTTTATTCCGGCAATCGCCAGAAACTCAGCCGCCGTCTCGCCCTGCGTGGTATCCATGCGCATGTCGAGCGGTGCGTCAAAGCGAAAGCTGAAGCCCCGC
>JANNNT010000202.1:0-26779 GCA_031398685.1 Rhodocyclaceae bacterium
AGGCTTTCCTGAAGGGGGAACGCGAAAACCTGCCGCTGGTTCACCACCAATGCCGCTTCGATACGTGGCTGAAAGTCGACGGACCAGCTCGCCATGCTGAGCAAGCCGCCTTTCAGTCCATTGAGCTCTTGCACCGCCAGGTTCATGCATTGGCGGTTGAGTTGTGTGAATACCGGGCTCAAGGCCGAACCGCCCAGGCCTTGGCGAGGCTGGTCGAACTTCACGATCTGCGCGATGCTTTGCTTGTCCAGGTAGAGTTGCTGCTACGGGTCAGACAGGAGTAGACGTTGCGCTCGGCTTGTGGTGGTCGATGACTGCTCTTATTGGCAGGAATACCGTCAAAAAAGCGCCGCTTACCCCTGGCGACTTTCTTCGTTCTCGCCGCTCTCCCAGGCGCGCGATCGCTCGACAGCCTTTTTCCAGCCCAAATACTTCTTCGCGCTGATTTCTGCGGGCATGGTCGGTATGAACGTGCGTTCCACGCTACGTTTGGCCGCGATTTCCGCTTTGTCTTTCCAGAAGCCGACGGCCAGGCCGGCCAGGAAGGCCGCACCCATGGCCGTTGATTCCGTAATCAATGGACGTTCCACCGGAACCCCCAGAATATCGGACTGGAACTGCATGAGGAAGTTGTTGGCGACAGCCCCACCGTCCACCTTGAGTATCTTCAGTTTGATGCCGGAATCGTCTTCCATGGCCTGCAGGACATCGCGTGTCTTGAAGGCAATCGATTCGAGCGTGGCGCGAACGATGTGGTTCCGGTTTACACCGCGCGTAAGCCCAACGATGACGCCCCGGGCATACATATCCCAGTAGGGTGCACCCAGCCCGACGAAGGCCGGTACTACATAGGCACCGTTGGTATCCGCGACTGCCGTCGCCAGTTGTTCGGACTGCGCGGCGCTATCGATGAGCTTCATTTCATCGCGTAGCCATTGCACTGCTGCGCCAGCCACGAAGATGCTGCCTTCAAGGGCATATTCGACGCGACCATCGACGCCCCAGGCGATAGTCGTCAACAGCCCGTTTTTGGAAGGGACGCGCTTCTCGCCGGTGTTCATCAGCAGGAAACAGCCGGTGCCGTAGGTATTCTTGACCATGCCGTCGCTGAAACAGGCCTGGCCGAACAGCGCGGCCTGCTGGTCACCCGCATCACCCGAGATCGGGATCATGGCGCCACCAAAGGTCTGTGGGTCGGTATGCCCGTAAATGCAACTTGAGGGCTTCACTTCCGGGAGCATGCACGCCGGAATATCCAGCTCATCGAGAATCCGTTGATCCCACTGCAAGGTCTTGATGTTGAACAGCAGGGTGCGTGAGGCATTGGAATAGTCGGTGACGTGCACTTTTCCGCGCGTGAGATTCCAGATCAGCCACGTATCGACGGTCCCGAACAGCAGTTCGCCGTTCCTGGCACGTTCTCGTGCGCCTGCCACATGATCAAGAATCCATTTGACCTTGGTGCCCGAGAAATAGGCATCCACAACGAGACCGGTATTCTCCTTGATGTAGGGCTCGAGTCCTCTGGCCTTCAAATCATCACAAATGTTTGCCGTCCGCCGGCACTGCCAGACGATCGCGTTGTAAATCGGCTTGCCGCTTGCCTTTTCCCAGAGGATCGTCGTCTCGCGCTGGTTGGTGAGGCCGATGGCCGCTACTTCGTTGGGGCGAACGCCCGCCTTTTCGAGAACCTCACGAACAACACCGCTCTGGGTTCCCCATATTTCCATCGGATCGTGCTCCACCCAGCCGGCCTTCGGATAGATTTGCGTCAATTCTTTCAGGGCGACGCTAACGCTCTTTCCGTGCCGATCGAACAGAATGGCACGTGAACTCGTCGTGCCTTGATCCAGCGCCAATACGTATTTCTTGGGCATAGGCTTTCCGTTCATTGGTTCCGCCTGCAGGACTACTTCCAACCTGAAACCCCCGTCAAGACTGCCTGAGAACACTTCCGGTTGAGTCAGCGAAGTCAAAAATTAGACCGGTGCGACAGCGGAAAAGATTCATGAAGCCAGAATGGAGTCACCGTGCTGGAAAACGCGAGCCGTCGCCCGGTCGTTTTTTTTCGGTGGCCAGAGCAGAATTAGTCTCATGGCGTCTCGGCAGCTGGCTTACTTGCGGCATCGAACAGGCGTCGATAGTCGGAAGTTTATTGCGTACTTGTTGCTGTGTTTTCTGAAGAAATCAAATATACTGTACGTATGAACAGTATTCGACGTATCGCCCACCTCGATATGGATGCCTTCTTTGCCTCCGTCGAACTGCTTTATTTTCATGAATTGCGGGGGCAGGCGGTGGTGGTCGGCGGTCGCTCGATCCATCAACCGGTTGTGCAACCAGACGGTAGCCGGCGTTTTGCCCGGCTGCGCGATTACGTGGGACGAGGCGTAACTACCACCTCGACTTACGAAGCCCGGGCGCTGGGCGTGTTTTCCGGAATGGGGCTTATGAAGTCCGCCCGGTTGGCACCGGATGCGATTCTTCTGCCGGCCAATTTCGAGGCCTACCGGAATTGTTCGCGGAAGTTCAAAGCTGCCGTGGCGAGCATCGCGCCAATAATCGAGGATCGCGGAATTGATGAAATCTACATCGATCTGAGCGACATCTCGGAAGAAACGAACGCCCTGGCACGGCGCATTAAACAGGCTGTTTTCGATGCAACCGGTCTGACGTGTTCGATTGGCATTAGCCCAAACAAACTGCTCTCTAAAATCTGTTCCGATCTGGAAAAACCGAACGGCATTACGGTCCTCGGCATCGAAGAAATCCCCGCCCGGATCTGGCCGTTGCCGGCAAAGAAGATCAACGGCATCGGCCCCAAATCGTCGGAGAAGCTGGCACGACTCGGGATCAACACCATCGGTGAACTGGCGGCGAAACCGGTTGAGTTCCTGGCAAAGCACTTTGGCCGTTCTACCGGTGTCTGGCTGCACGAGGCGGCGCATGGCTACGATGAGCGGCAACTCGTTACCGAATCGGAACCCAAGTCCATCAGCCGGGAAAGCACCTTTGAGCGAGATCTGCACGCCACGCAGGACCGGGCGGAACTCTCGGAGATTTTTACCTCGCTTTGCATGCGCGTCGCCGATGACCTCAAGCGAAAAGGCTATGCCAGCCAGACGATCGGCATCAAGCTGCGCTTTGCGGACTTTCGTTCGGTGACTCGGGATCTGACCATGCCGGTTCGCGTAAACGATGGCCTCCAGATTCGAAAGGCGGCCGGGGAGTGCCTGAAACGCGTCCCCCTGACGCAACGAATCCGGCTGCTCGGGGTTCGGGCTAGCAGTTTGGTGTCCGCCGTGGACGAGCCACTGAATACAGTCAGTACTCAGGCAGAGTTGCCGTTTTGAGTGTACATAGCCGTTGAGATACGTGATCGCAAACAGGGCGAATAGGTGCTGAAGAGTGCGGAAACATCGTTTTCTTAAGTCGTTTTTAAGTATTCCGGCCATAAGCTTTTTCCATCGCAAGTCGATTCGCTTGCACATCTGGAACTGAAGGAGAACGACCATGGCTTCAAAAACATTGGAAAGAAGTGTGATTGCCGTTGCGATTGCAGCGGCATTGACCGGTGCCTACTCGATAGGCAGTGGGCATGTGGTGTGGCCGGTACACGCCGCTGCGCAACAGACTCCGGTGGTTTCCGCTGCCGCCATTCCGGCCATTTCTGCTTCGACGCCAACCGCTTTGCCGGACATGAGCACCATCGTTGCGCGCAACGGTGCGGCGGTGGTCAATATCAGCGTTTCCGGCACGGCCAAGAATTCGGCGGTATCGCAGGATTTTCCTCAGCTTGATCCAAACGATCCGTTCTATGAATTTTTCCGCCATTTCCGTGGGCCGCAGCAAGGTGGTGAAGCACCGGTGCGCGGTCAGGGGTCTGGATTTGTCTTGAGCGAGGACGGGATTGTTCTGACCAACGCCCATGTTGTCGATGGTGCAGACGAAGTGATGGTCAAGCTCATCGACAAGCGCGAATTCAAGGCCAAGGTCCTCGGGCTCGACAAGACCAGCGATATCGCGGTGCTCAAGATCGATGCGAGCAATCTGCCGACGCTGACGATCGGTAGCGCGGCCAATACGCGTGTCGGCGAGTGGGTGTTGGCCATCGGTTCGCCGTTCGGTTTCGAGAATAGCGCCAGCGCCGGCATTGTTTCGGCCAAGTCGCGTTCCTTGCCGGACGACAATTACGTTTCCTTCATCCAGACCGACGTAGCGGTCAATCCAGGCAACTCGGGCGGGCCGCTATTCAATATGGCGGGCGAGGTGATCGGCATCAATTCTCAGATTTACAGCCGCACTGGAGGTTATCAGGGCGTATCTTTTGCCATTCCGATCGAGATGGCGATGAAGGTGGAAGAGCAGATCGTCAAGCATGGAAAGGTGCAACGCGGCCGGCTCGGGATCTCGATTCAGGAGTTGAACCAGTCGCTGGCCGATTCGTTTGGAATGAAAAAACCCGGCGGCGCACTGGTCAGTTCGGTTGAAAACGATAGTCCGGCAGCCAAGGCCGGGCTTGAACCCGGCGATGTGATTCTGTCGTTGAACGGCAAGGAGATTTCGGGTTCGAGTGAGCTGCCTCCGCTGGTTGCTGACATTCAGCCCGGTGAATCGGCCAAGCTGCAGGTCTGGCGCAAGGGTGGGACCCGCGCCATCGAAGTGAAAGTCGGCGCCCAGAAGGAGGCTAAAGTCGCCAGCGCAGGCGATAAAGCTGCCGATCAAGGTCGCCTTGGTCTGGCACTGCGGCAACTGACCCCTGATGAACGCCGTCAGTTGGAGAGTAAAAATGGCTTGCTGGTGGAAGGCGTCACCGGTGCTGCCGCCCGAGCGGGCATTCGTCCCGGAGATGTTCTGTTGTCGATCAACGGCGAACCGGTCGGCAGTGTTGAGCAGTTGCACGGACTGGTCGCCAAAGCAAAAAAACGGGTGGCGCTATTGATTCAACGCGATGACGCCAAGCTCTTCGTTCCTGTTGATATCGGTTGATGTTAGCGCACGCCTCGCCCGCCACCTGAGCCACCTTTGTCCCAGCCGTAACGTACCGTCCGTTGCCAACGGCTATCCTCCTGACGCAACGGGTTCGGTACAGGCTGGCGGTTTCGCGCTGTCTTTGGCCTCAGGACAGCCTGTGCAGGAGGTTTTTGCTTGATGCGCATAGGCGGAGTAGGATGTTGTCAGGCAGGGCTATGGTAGACTTTCCTGCAATTCTATCGCTCCCGAGAAATACATGTCCGGCAATACGATTGGCACGTTGTTTACAGTCACATCCTTCGGCGAGTCGCACGGGCCGGCGATTGGTTGCGTCGTCGATGGCTGCCCGCCGGGGCTGGAAATCAGCGAGGCTGTAATCCAGGCCGAACTTGATCGCCGCAAGCCGGGAACCTCCCGTCATGTGACACAGCGCCGCGAGCCCGATGCCGTGGAGATTCTCTCCGGCGTATTCGAGGGCAAGACGACCGGCACACCGATCAGTCTGCTCATCCGCAATCAGGACCAGCGCAGCAAGGACTACGGCACTATCGCCGAGACGTTCCGTCCCGGGCATGCCGACTACACCTATACCCAGAAATATGGCTTTCGCGATTATCGTGGTGGCGGTCGTTCGTCGGCACGCGAAACGGCGGTGCGCGTGGCGGCTGGAGCGATTGCCCGGAAGTGGTTGAAAGAGCGCTTCGGAGTACGGATTCAGGGCTGGATGAGTCAACTCGGGCCGATTCAGATCCCCTTTGTCGATGCCGCCCAGATCGCCGAAAATCCCTTCTTTGCGCCAAATGCTGCAATTGTCCCGCAGCTCGAGGCCTATATGGATGCGCTGCGCAAGTCCGGCGATTCGGTGGGAGCAAAAATCAGCGTTGCTGCAAGCGGGGTTCCTCCAGGGTGGGGCGAGCCGGTATATGACCGTCTTGACGCTGAAATTGCTTATGCGATGATGGGCATCAATGCGGTGAAGGGCGTCGAGATCGGCGCCGGTTTCGCCAGCATCGAACAAAAGGGCAGCGAACACGGTGACGAGATGACGCCGCAGGGTTTTCTGTCCAACAACGCAGGTGGCGTACTCGGTGGGATTTCCACTGGGCAGGATATTTTGGCGCATATAGCGATCAAACCGACATCAAGCATTCGTCTGGCGCGTCGGTCGGTAAATCGTTCGGGCGAGCCGGTGATGGTTGAAACGCATGGGCGTCACGACCCTTGCGTGGGCATTCGGGCGACACCGATCGCCGAGGCCATGCTGGCGCTGGTGCTGATGGACCATGCCTTGCGTCATCGAGCGCAGTGTGGCGATGTGGTTTGTACTACGCCACGTATTTGAGTGATCGCGATACTGTCCAAAATTTCAGTATCGAAGGGGCTAAACAGTTTTGTAGGGTGGTGATACATTAGTCGGACAGGTTTTCAGGTTCTATTTTTTTAAACCATGCTGGCCGCTCATTGGGGTGGCCAAAAAGAGAGAGAGGATACGATCATGCACGTCGAGCACCATGATCTTCACCATGAATTTCCCGAAATGAGTGATGCAATCAATGTGTTGCGAAATGGGAATCCACTGTTCTCCCGGTTATATTCGACCTATCACCGGCTTACTGGCAAGGTTGAAGATTTGGAAGAGCACGATATGCCAGTTGACGATTTCACAATCGAAGACTTGAAAAAGCACCGCGTCAAATTGAAGGATGATTTGTATCATCTAATGCTGGCCTATCGATCCGGCCAGCAAACCGGCAAGTAAGAACGCCGATTCTGATGATGCGTCCGGTAAAATTGCCGGATGCATCGATTCCCCTACTGGCGGCTTTCCGCCTACTACTTCTCGTATTTCGCTTTCATCGGCGTTTTCTCCCCTTACTTCGGGCTTTACCTCCAGTCACTCTCGTTTTCCGCCTGGGATATCGGTTTGCTGATGTCGCAGATGCAGTTGATGCGCATGTTCGGACCGTATCTGTGGGGGGCTCTCGCCGATCGGTTCGGGCGACGTTTACTGATTGTCCGCCTGACCAGCGTAGTGGCGCTGATCGTCTTTTCCGCCTTCTTCTTTATCGCTCGATTTGAGGCGTTTCTGATTGCCATGGCCGTTCTTGCCTTCTTCTGGGCGGCTGCGCTGCCGCTGGTCGAGGCGTTGACCTTCGATCATCTCCGGGAAAATTCGGCACGCTACAGCCGAGTCAGGCTGTGGGGTTCAGTTGGATTCATTGCTGCCGTGATGGGTACCGGCGCGTTGCTCGATCATCTGCCCTTATCGAGCATGGTCTGGGTCTGTGCGGCAATGCTCGTCGCGATTGTGCTCACTTCATTGCTGGTGCCCGAGACGCCGTTTGCTCATCCAGCGGGAGGATCGGCGCCAGTGGGCGAAATTCTGCGCCAGCCGCGCGTCCGGGCGTTGCTGGCAGCAAGCTTTGCCATGGCGGCGGCGCATGGTGCGCTAAATATCTTCTATTCCATTTTCTTGTCCAATCACGGCTATAGCACATTGGTGGTTGGCGGTTTGTTTTCTCTCGGAGTCCTTGCCGAAATTGCCGTGTTTTTCGTCATGTCACGGGCGATGCGTCGCTACAGTCTGCGCACTATCCTCATTGTGAGTTTGTCTGCGTCAGTACTTCGTTTTGTGACGATCGGCTGGGGTGTGGACGTTCTATCCGTGCTGGTGTTGACCCAAATCATGCACGGGTTGACTTTCGGAGCCTTTCACGCGGCGGCGATTTCGGCAATCAATCGCTGGTTTACGGGGCGCACTCATTCACGCGGTCAGGCGCTGTATTCAAGCCTGTCGTTTGGTGCTGGTGGTTGGGTTGGCGGGGTAATCAGCGGCTGGACGTGGGATCATCTGGGTGGGGAGCTGACCTTCGCCTTCGGCTCGATTTATGCCCTGATCGGGCTGGTGCTGGTGGTTGGCTGGATTCGCGAAAAGGATGTCGGCGAACAAAAGACTTCGTGCGTTGTCGACGCTACGGACACCTTATGAGAGTTTACATGGATCGTCGAAATTTCAGGCTGGGCTTAACTGTTCTGCTAGCGGCAGTACTGGCTGTGGGGTGCGCTGCTACACAGACAACCTCCGGTGGTGTGGTTGGCGTTGATCGTCAGCAGACCATGCTGGTTTCGTCGGCGGAAGTTAACAGCGCTGCCGAGAAAGCCTATCAGCAGACGATGCGCGAAGCGCAGGGCAAGAGCTTGCTCAATCGGAACCCGGGCGAACTGGCGCGCGTTCGCGCCATTGCCAATCGATTGATTCCGGCCACCGGCGCTTTACGCAGCGATGCGCCCGGCTGGCAGTGGGAAGTGAATGTCATCAATTCGAAGGAGCTCAACGCCTGGTGCATGCCGGGTGGCAAGATCGCCGTCTACACCGGCTTGATCGAGCAATTGAGCGTTACTGACGATGAGCTGGCAGCGATCATGGGGCATGAAATCGCCCATGCGCTGCGCGAGCATGGGCGCGAGAAGGCCGGGCAGGCCGCTGGTGTTGGCGTTGCCGCGGCCATTGGTGGCGCGCTTATCGGGTCCTACTTTGGTATTGATTCGGGTCTTGGCCAGAATGTTCTTGGTGCAGCCGGGGAACTGGCGTTCATGCGCCCGAACTCGCGGGGTATGGAGCAGGAGGCGGACCGTCTCGGCGTTGAACTGGCCGCGCGTGCCGGCTACGACCCGCGTGCGGCGATTACGCTGTGGGAAAAGATGGAGCGCACTTCCGGCGGGCAACCCCCACAGTGGTTATCGACCCATCCGTCGCATCAGACGCGGATAACCGACCTGCGAAACTATGCTGATCGCGTGCACCCGCTTTATCTCTCAGCTCGCCGTGGCCGTTAGTATGCTTCGAGACCCGCATGAACATTCGCTTTAACGCAATGGCGCTGAAGGTTCTTGTGTTTATTGCCTTGCAGGCCAACTGATATTTCTGGTCACTACTATTCAATTATTGCTTTCAATAGCCCTCTGCGCGTTGCCCCGGCTGACAGTCAGGGCAAGCCGTGCGATAATCAAAAGCTCCAACTGGCCGATTGGGCCTGACTTTTCGGGATAGCCGACAGATGCCGCAAAATTTATACGACAAACTCTGGCAAAGCCATGTGGTCCATGAACAGGCCGATGGAACTGCGCTGATTTACATTGATCGCCATCTGGTGCACGAGGTGACCAGTGCGCAGGCCTTCGAGGGTTTGAAGCTCTCTGGTCGCAAGGCTTGGCGCAATTCCTCCATCGTCGCCACAGCAGATCACAATACGCCGACCAATCACTGGGAGCGCGGCATCGAGGACCCGATTTCACGTTTGCAGGTGGAAACGCTTGACGCCAATATTCGAGAAGTCGGCGCACTCGCCTACTTCCCGTTCAAGGACCTGCGCCAGGGTGTCATCCATGTAATCGGACCGGAAAACGGTGCGACGCTGCCTGGCATGACCGTTGTTTGCGGCGACTCGCATACCAGCACGCACGGTGCGTTCGGCTGTATGGCGCTGGGCATCGGCACGTCCGAGGTCGAGCACGTGCTGGCCACGCAGTGTCTGATGCAGAAAAAGTCGAAGACCATGCTGTTTCGAGTCGAGGGTAAGCTGGGCAAGGGCGTAACCGCCAAGGATATTGCGCTGGCGATCATTGGACGCATCGGTACGGCGGGTGGTACGGGTTACGCCATCGAGTTCGGAGGCGGCACGATTCGTGGCTTGTCGATGGAAGCGCGCATGACGTTGTGCAACATGACCATCGAAGCCGGGGCGCGAATGGGTTTCATCGCGGTTGATGATCTGACGATCGCTTACCTGAAGGGGCGTCCTCTTGCGCCCAAGGCCGATCAGTGGGATGCGGCCGTCGCCTACTGGCGCACCCTGCACAGCGACGAAGGTGCCGAATTCGACTGCGTGCTCGACATGCGTGCTGATGACATTCAGCCGCAGGTCACCTGGGGTACTTCGCCAGAAATGGTTGTGGCCATCGGTGACAAGGTTCCGGACCCAGCTAGCGAGAAGGATCAGGCACGTCGTGAGGGCATGGAGCGCGCCCTGCATTACATGGGGCTCAAAGCCAACACGCCGATCAGCGAAATTGCCATCGACAAAGTGTTCATCGGTTCGTGCACCAACTCGCGCATCGAGGATCTGCGGGCCGCAGCCAATGTGGTCAAGGGCCGCACGGTGTCATCCAGCGTCAAACTGGCGATGGTTGTCCCGGGTTCCGGTCTGGTCAAGCAGCAGGCCGAGAGCGAGGGGCTGGACAAGATTTTTGTTGCAGCCGGTTTTGAGTGGCGTGAGGCGGGATGTTCGATGTGTCTGGCGATGAATGCCGACCGGCTGACGGCGGGAGAGCGCTGCGCCTCGACCTCGAATCGTAATTTCGAGGGCCGGCAGGGAGCGGGTGGGCGGACTCACCTCGTCAGCCCGGAAATGGCGGCAGCGGCGGCGATTGCTGGGCATTTTTCTGATGTTCGTGAGTGGCTTTAGGAGGCAAAGCATGAAAAAGCTCACTTTCATTCTTTTTGCCGTCGTTTCTGCAACTTCGCTGATCGCCTGCAATACCGTGCAAGGTATGGGCAAGGATATTGAAAAGGGCGGTCAAGCCATCGAAAAGGCTGCTACCAAGTAAGACTGTTTTACAAGGGAAATCATGGATAAGTTTGTTCGCCTGGAAGGGCTGGTCGCACCGCTTGATCGAGCCAACGTCGACACCGACGCGATCATTCCGAAGCAGTTTTTGAAGTCGATCAAGCGTTCGGGTTTCGGTCCGAACCTGTTCGACGAGTGGCGTTATCTGGATATGGGGCAACCCGGCGAGGACTGCACGAATCGTCCGCTCAATTCGGACTTCCTGCTCAATCAGCCGCGCTATCAGGGCGCTCAGATTCTGCTGACGCGCAAGAACTTTGGCTGCGGCAGTTCTCGCGAACATGCGCCGTGGGCTTTGCTTGATTACGGCTTCAAGGTGATCATCGCCGAGAGTTATGCCGACATCTTTTTCAACAATTGCTTCAAGAACGGCATTCTGCCGATCGTGTTGTCGGCAGATGTTCTTGATGCCCTTTTTGCGCAAGTCGAGACAACGCCGGGCTACACGCTGAGCGTTGATCTGGAGAAACAGCTTGTGCTGTGCCCCGATGGCAAGGCGTTGCCTTTTGAGGTGGATGCTTTCCGCAAGGAATGCCTGATCAATGGATGGGACGATATCGGCTTGACGCTGCGCCATGCCGAGAAGATCCGTGCGTTTGAAGATAAACGTCGTGTTGAGCAACCTTGGCTATTCGGTTGATTTTATAGGATGACATTGTGAAAATCTGTGTTCTGCCGGGCGACGGAATCGGTGTTGAAATCATGGCCGAGGCCGTGCGGGTACTTAAAGCGCTTGACCTCAAGTTCGAGCTGGAAGAAGCGTTTCTTGGTGGTTGTGCGGTTGATGCGACGGGTAATCCTTATCCTGAAGTAACCCAGAAACTTGCTCAGGCGGCCGATGCTGTGCTGCTTGGTGCTGTTGGCGGGCCGAAGTGGGATGTGTTGCCGCGCGAACAGCGCCCGGAGCGCGGTCTGCTCGGCATTCGCAAGCAGCTTGGACTCTTTGCCAATCTGCGTCCGGCCATCCTGTATCCGGAGCTTGTCAATGCCTCGACGCTAAAGCCTGAGGTGGTCGCCGGTCTCGACATCCTGATCGTGCGTGAACTGACGGGCGACATTTACTTCGGACAACCGCGCGGTATCGAAATGCGCGAAGTTGATGGAAAAATCCAGCGCTTCGGTTTTAACACCATGCACTACACCGAAAGCGAGATTCGCCGTATTGGTCGTGTTGCTTTCGAAGCGGCTCGCAAGCGCAACAAGAAAGTGTGTTCGGTGGACAAAATGAACGTGCTGGAAACGACGCAACTCTGGCGTGACGTGATGAATGAACTGGCCCCCGAGTATCCGGACGTCGAGTTGTCGCACTTGCTGGTGGACAATGCGGCGATGCAACTGGTGAAAGCGCCCAAGCAGTTCGACGTGATGGTTACCGGCAACATGTTTGGCGACATCCTCTCGGATGAAGCCTCGATGCTCACCGGTTCGATCGGCATGTTGCCTTCGGCATCGCTCGACGAGAACAACAAGGGAATGTACGAACCTTGCCACGGCTCGGCGCCGGACATCGCCGGCAAGGGCGTCGCCAATCCGCTGGCGACGATTCTATCGGTGGCCATGATGATGCGCTATACCTTCGCCAAGGAAGACGTCGCCCTGCGAATAGAAGGCGCGGTGAAGAGGGTGCTTGCGCAGGGCTATCGTACGGGCGATATCTACGAGCCGGGTATGAACCGGGTTGGCACAAAAGCAATGGGCGATGCCGTTCTGGCGGCGCTGTGATTTGAATGCTCAAGTTGATTTTGTTAATTTTGGGGAAGTGAAATGAATAAGGTTGGTCTGGTTGGCTGGCGCGGCATGGTGGGTTCCGTTCTTATGCAGCGCATGGTGGAAGAGGGTGATTTCGATCATATCGAGCCCGTGTATTTCTCGACATCGTCGGTTGGTGGCAAAGCACCGACGCTGGGCGGCAAGGAAGGCGGCGTGTTGCATGATGCCATGTCGATCGATTTGCTCAAGCAGATGGATGTCGTGGTTACCTGCCAGGGTGGTGATTACACGAAGGAAGTCTTCCCAAAACTGCGTGCCACCGGCTGGAACGGTCACTGGATCGATGCGGCCTCCACTCTGCGCATGGAGAAGGATGCTGTCATCATTCTCGATCCGGTCAACCTCAACGTCATCCAGGATGCTCTCGTCAAAGGCGGAAAGAACTGGATTGGAGGTAACTGCACGGTTTCCCTGATGCTGATGGGCATTGGTGGGCTCTTCAAGCATGACCTCGTCGAATGGGTTTCGGCGATGACCTATCAGGCCGCGTCGGGTGCCGGCGCTCAAAACATGCGCGAACTGCTCGCACAGATGGGCGCGTTGCATGATGCAGTCAAGGCGGATCTGGCCGATCCGGCCTCGGCTATTCTCGAGATTGACCGCAAGGTGGCCGAGACGATGCGCGCGCCCAGTTTCCCGACAAAAAACTTCCGCAATACCGCGCTGGCGGGTAGCCTGATTCCGTGGATTGACGTTCCGGTTGAAGGCGGGCAGTCGAAGGAAGAGTGGAAGGGGGGAGCCGAGTGCAACAAGATTCTCGGCCGTCCGGCATTCCGCACGCCCGGCAGCATTCCGATTGACGGCCTGTGTGTGCGTATCGGTGCCATGCGTTGCCATTCGCAGGGGCTGACCATCAAGCTCAAGAAGGATGTGCCGCTTGACGAAGTGACCGACATCATTGCCGATGGCAATCAATGGGCCAGGGTTGTGCCGAACGAGCGCGAGATCAGCGAACGCGAACTGACGCCCGCCGCCGTGACCGGGACGCTGACTGTACCGGTTGGTCGCCTGCACAAGCTCGCCATGGGGCCGGAGTATCTCGGTGCATTTACCGTTGGCGACCAACTGCTGTGGGGTGCCGCTGAGCCGTTGCGCCGAATGCTACGCATAGTGCTCGACAAGTAATTGATTCATAGCGATAAAAAAACCAGGGCTTACCTCCTGGTTTTTTATTTGGTCAATTTTCAACATCACAAGCAAGTTTAGCTTGCATGGCTAACTCCATGATGTTATTTTAATAATTCCGATTTCGACGCTCAGGTGGCGCCGTGCCAAAAAACACACAAAAAGCACCAAAACATATTGGGTTGCGAACCTCCGTGATGGCGGTTGCATCCTGCCTAGTACTTTCAGGCGTACCGCTGGCAACTCAGGCGGCGGGGCTCGGGAAGATTGTTGTGTTCTCGGCGCTCGGTCAAACCTTGCGGGCCGAGATTGAGGTCTCCGCAACGCGCGAAGAACTCTCCGACATGAAGGCGCAGCTCGCTTCGCCAGATGCCTTCAAACAGGCGGGGCTGGATTACGCGACGACCTTGCTGGGGATACGTTTCAGCCTGGACAAGCGTCCCAACGGACAATCCATCATCAAGCTGAGTTCCGACAGGGCGATCAACGATCCTTTCGTCGATATGCTGCTTGAACTCAACTGGTCGGCTGGTCGACTGGTTCGCGAGTATACCTTTCTGCTTGATCCACCAGAAATGGCGGCAAAGAGTTCCACCCCGGTCGCTCCGGCGGTAAGCACGCCTCGTGCGACAGCGCCGATCGATGACGAAGTGCGTAGCAAGGCGGTTGCCAGGGTTCGTGCTCAGGAACCGGTTCAAAAAACGGTGGATCAACCTGTAGGTGGACGAGATGTTCGTGAGGTCAAGCGCGGCGATACCTTGCACAAGATCGCCAGCGAAACCAAACCCGAAGGCGTCTCACTGGAGCAGATGCTGGTTGGATTGCTGCGCGCCAATCAGGAGGCTTTCGACGGCGGCAACATGAACCGCCTGAAGGCTGGCAAAATTCTTTCGGTGCCTGACAAATCGGCTATTGAGGCCGTTCCCACGAGCGAAGCCAAAAAAATTGTTGTTGCACAGTCCTCAGACTGGAATGCATACCGAAGCAGGCTGGCGGGTGTTGCTGCACAGGCGCCGTTGAAGGAAGAGGCTGCAAAGCAGGATGCTGCTGGCAAGATAACGGCAAAGGTTGAGGACAAGGCTACGCCTACGGTTGACTCGAAGGATCAACTGAAAGTTTCCAAAACTGATACAGCCGGCAT
Source organism: Rhodocyclaceae bacterium (assembly GCA_031398685.1). Lineage (GTDB taxonomy): Bacteria > Pseudomonadota > Gammaproteobacteria > Burkholderiales > Rhodocyclaceae > Propionivibrio. The sequence goes on from JANNNT010000202.1 coordinate 14,638, forward strand.
CAAGCCGGGAACGGAATTGAAGCGCAGTGAGGAAGATCAGATTGCCAAGGAAAAAGCGCTTAAGGAAGCCAACGAACGATTGGTCGCTCTTGAGAAGAATGTTAACGATTTACAGAAACTGGTTGAGCTGAAAAATCAGAGTCTGGCCGAGTTGCAAAAGCAGGCGGCAGCGAAGACTGTACCCGCCGAGGTGACGAAGCCAGTGGAAGAAGCCAAGGCGCCCGCCCCGCCTCCCTCAGTTCCTGCTGCACCTCCGGCCAAGGTTGACCCGGTTGCAGTCGCGGTCGAGCCCGTTGAGAAAGCGGCTGAACCGAAGACGGTTGACCCCGTGGCTAAGCCCGAACCTCAGCCGGCTGAAGCGTCAAAACCAGTTGCAAAACCCGTTGTTCCGCCACCGCCACCGCCCGAGGAGGCTGGTTTCGTAAATGAATTGCTCGACAATCCGCTTGCCTTGGCGGGCGGAGCTGGGATTCTGGCACTCATTGCCGCATTCGTTGTAGCGCGGCGCCGTCGTTCCGGTAAAGAAGAAGTGCCGCTGAATTTGGGCAGTACTCTGACACCGCAGGGTGGTCATAGTCATAGCCTCACAGCCAACTCGGTTTTCCGCAGCACGGGCGGTCAAAGCGTTGATACCTCGCATACGCCAGCTCAGACCGATTTCAGTCAGGCCGGTCCTGGCAGTATTGATACGGATGAGGTTGATCCGGTGGCCGAAGCCGATGTCTATATGGCTTATGGCCGTGATGTCCAGGCTGAGGAAATCCTGATCGAGGCTAGGCAGAAGGATCCAAAGCGATACGCCATCCACTTGAAGTTGCTCGAGATCTATTCAAATCGTAAGGATCTCAAACAATTTGAGACGCTGGCGACTGATCTCTACGGTGAGACGGGTGGTGTCGGTGCCGACTGGGAAAAAGCGGCGGCGATGGGTCTCAAGCTTGATCCGGCGAATCCTCTGTTCAGCGCTTCTGCGCTGATGGCTCTGGGGGCGTTTGATGCGGACGCAACGGTGATTGTTTCTTCGCAGTCGATGAAGAACACGGTGACCTTGCCAGGTGAATTGTCACAATTGGCTGAAGTTGCTAGCCCTGACGTACCACGATCGGCGCCGGTTGTTTTGGTCGCTCCTGTGACACCGGCTGCGCCTGATTTGACGAGTCTCGATTTCGATCTCGGTCTGGGGGATGACAAGCCGTTGACCGATTCCAAAGGTGTCAAGGAAGAGGTGAGTAACACACTCAAGCTGTCCGAGCCCGTCGTTGACGCCGGTGCACTTGATTTTGATCTCGCGGCTGACAGCCCATTTGTATCCTCTTTTGAGACAACGGGTGCGAATGAAACCAAGATCGGTATTGACTTTGATCTTCCCGATATGACGAAAGAAGTGGTGTCCCAGGCAGGTGACACTATAGGGGCTGCCGACCTCGATTTTGACCTCGGAATAGAGCCGATTCCGGTACCTGTAGTTAAAGAGGTTCAGTCGCCTGCACAAAGCAGCTTGAGCAGTGTGCCGGAAGTCGCAATGGTCGATGATGATGGCGTTGAGTTTGATGTTAGCCTGACGGAGTCGACCTTCCTCGGCCGGTCGATGCCTGAGCCAACATCTTTCGACATGTCTTCGATTGATCTGGATCTCAACGAGCCACCACTTACGGTTACGGCGCCGCCTCGCGTTGCTGAAGCCGATTCTTCGTCTGAGTTGTCGGATACGTCGGATTTTTCGTTTGATAACGTTCAAGTATCAACTGCAGTCAATCCGGACTTTTCGACTGAGCAGACAGAAACGATTGTGGATCAAAGCTTTGGTGTTGAGCCGGATCTTATTCCGGAACAAGACTTTTCGACGATTCAGTCCGATAAGTTCGTCAATCGCCCCCTTGGGGTTGAGCCGGATCTCGCGATGGATCGGGACTTCGAGACAGCGCAGGCAGACACTCATGTGAATCCGCAATTTGGGGGCGAACCAGAAGATCTTGTGCCGGAGTTCGATATCAGTTCGAACGAAGAGGTGACCACCAAACTAGATCTGGCGAAAGCCTACGAGGAAATGGGTGATCTCGAAGGTGCGCGCGAACTTTTGCAGGAAGTGGTGAAAGAAGGCGATGCTTCGCAGCGTGAAAAAGCGCAGGTTATTCTGACCAGAGTCGGCGAATAGTCCATAACGCAAGTAAAATTCTGGCCGTAGCTCTTTATAGGGCTACGGCCTTTTGTTTTTTGAACACCGACCGGGTGCATTTATCTTGAATTTTGCCGTCCATCCAGCGACACGCCTTATTGCATGGTTTCTGCTCCTCGTCGCTGTGCAGAGTCTGAGCGGCTTAGTGCTGGCGGGTTCTTTCCTGCTTTTTCCTTTGGTCGGCGCGAGAGTCATTCGACGTGGTGGTCAGCTCATCTGGCGCACGCGCTGGTTGCTGCTTTCACTTCTCGTCATTTTCCCATGGGGAATTGCCGGTCAGCCGCTCTGGAGTGGAACGGGCGCGCCGACTCAAGAAGGTGTGCTTGAAGCGCTGACGCACCTTGGACGCCTGTTGCTGGTGCTGATGGCCGTTGCGGGCTTTCTGGAAACTATGCCGCTTCCGGACCTGCTGGCGGCCACGCATGTTTTGCTCAAGCCATTACGACGTTTTGGGTTTGACCCTGATCGTGGCGTCGTTCGACTCATGCTAGTGCTGCGTTATGTCGAAACGCTGCCACGTCCGCGTGACTGGAGAAGCTTGCTGGAGGCCCCGACGTCGAACGCGAGTGAGCGAGTTGAGGTGAATCATCAACCGCTTCGTTGCTCGGACTATGGACTAACACTGGCATTCGCGGTGGTCGCGATAATTCTTTGTTTTCGCTAGGCGTTCAGAATGAGATTGGCCCTCGGTGTGGAATATGACGGAAGCGCTTTCCATGGCTGGCAGACGCAGCCGGGTGGCGAAACGGTGCAGGATGCGCTGGAAACGGCACTGAGCCAGATTGCCGGCGTATCGGTTGATGTCATGTGCGCGGGCCGGACTGACGCCGGTGTACATGCAACCGCCCAGGTGGTGCACTTTGACACCCAGGTTGAGCGTCCGCTAAGTGCCTGGGTACGCGGCGTCAACACGTTTCTTCCGCCGGCGATTGCTGTGCGTTGGGTACATCCAGTGCCTGACGAATTCCATGCGCGTTTCTCGGCTTATGGTCGTTGCTATCGATACATCCTGATCAATCGACCGCAGCGGACGGGGGTGTGGCACGGTCGCGCCGGCTGGTATCATCACCCGCTCGACGTCGAAATCATGCAGCAGGCGGCGGCCCTGCTGCTGGGTGAGCACGACTTCTCGGCTTTCCGGGCGGCGGATTGCCAGGCCAAATCACCGGTCAAGACGATTCGGCAAGCCGATGTGCGGAGATCCGGAGATAGGATTATTTTCGATTTCGAGGCAGGTGCCTACCTGCACCACATGGTGCGCAATCTGGTCGGCAGTCTGGTTTATGTCGGGCAGGGCAAGCATCCTCCCGAATGGTTGGCGCAGTTAATGGCCTCGGGGGATCGTCGTCTGGCGGCGCCAACCTTTGCAGCGGCCGGACTCTATCTGGTGGGCGTCCACTATGAGCCACACTGGGGGCTGCCGGTCTGCGATGATTCGTTTCTGCCGGGCGGGCCGGTGCTTTGAGCAAAAAGGGGGATTTGGAGATGAAACCGCGCATCAAGATTTGCGGCTTGACTCGGCTCGAAGACTTGCACGTAGCAGTGCAGGCGGGTGCCGATGCAATCGGTCTGGTTTTCTATCCGCCAAGTCCGCGTCGTGTTGATCTGAAAACGGCGGCTGAATTGGCGCGCGCAGTTCCCCCCTTTGTCAGCATCGTCGGGCTTTTCGTCAATGCTGACCCGGCGGTGGTGAAAGAAGCGCTGGCCGCTTTGCCCATCCATCTGCTGCAGTTTCATGGTGATGAAGATGAAAGCTATTGTCGGCAGTTCGATCGACCCTACATGAAAGCGGCTCGCATCAAGCCGGGGATGGATTTGGTACAATACGCCGCTGAGTTCCCTTCGGCACAGGCGATTCTTCTGGATGCTTTTGTCGATGGTTACGGTGGCGGCGGCAAGGTTTTTGACTGGACGCTGATACCGCCAGATTTAAAAAAGCCGATTGTGCTCTCTGGTGGTCTGGATGCCGGCAATGTGGGTGAGGCCATTCGCCGTGTGCAGCCGGCAGCAGTTGATGTCTCATCAGGCGTTGAGGCGACCAAGGGAATCAAGGATGCTGAAAAGATTCGGGCTTTTGTTGCCGCTGTACATGCGGCTGGATTGATGCCGACCGATTGATTCGGAACAGGAATACCCATGCGCAAGACTCCTGGTGGACTGACCCGTACCTGCTGGCGACGTTTCTTCGCCAACCATTCCTGAGGCGGACGACAGCGTTTTGATCGTCTGTTCGTTTTCTTTTGCATCTGCCTCAAGGAGAAATCATGGTTGCCCCTCGCTACGACTTGCCTGACGCCCTTGGCCATTTTGGCCGATACGGTGGCGTTTTTGTTGCCGAAACACTGATCCCGGCGCTTGAAGAACTGAAAGAAGCCTACGCGCTGGCACAGCGCGATCCGCTTTTCATCGCCGAATTCGAGTACGACCTCAAGCATTACGTGGGTCGTCCAAGCCCGCTTTACCACGCCAAGCGCTGGTCCGAGATGCTTGGCGGCGCGCAGATCTATCTGAAGCGCGAAGACCTGAATCACACCGGGGCGCATAAGGTCAATAACTGCATCGGTCAGGCAATGCTGGCCCGTCGCATGGGCAAGAAACGCGTCATCGCCGAAACCGGTGCTGGCCAGCACGGTGTGGCGACGGCGACCGTCGCTGCGCGTTACGGCATGGAATGCGTGGTTTACATGGGTTCGGAGGACATCAAGCGGCAGGCGGCCAACGTCTATCGCATGAAGTTGCTCGGTGCGTCCGTGGTGCCCGTCGAGAGCGGTTCAAAAACCCTCAAGGACGCGCTGAACGAAGCCATGCGCGACTGGGTGACCAACGTCTCCAGCACCTTCTACATCATCGGCACGGTAGCCGGCCCGCACCCTTATCCAATGATGGTTCGGGATTTCCAGTCGATTATCGGCAAGGAAGCCATCGGGCAGATGCAGGAGCAGTGCGAGCGCCAGCCGGATGCGGTCATCGCCTGTGTCGGCGGCGGGTCAAACGCGATGGGAATTTTTCATCCCTACATTCCCATCGAAGGCGTCCGTCTGATCGGCGTCGAAGCGGCTGGCGACGGCATCGAAACCGGTCGCCACGCGGCATCCTTGACGGCGGGATACCCCGGGGTTTTGCACGGCAACCGCACGTATCTGTTACAGGACGAAAACGGTCAGATCATCGAGACACACTCGATCTCGGCGGGTCTCGATTACCCCGGTGTCGGCCCGGAGCACGCCTGGCTCAAGGATAACGGCCGGGCGGAATACGTCACCATCACCGATGCCGAAGCCTTGCAGGCATTTCACAGTCTGTGCCGTCTGGAAGGCATCATCCCGGCGCTCGAATCGAGCCATGCCGTCGCCTATGCGACCAAGCTCGCGCCGACCTTGCCGAAAGACAAGATCCTGCTGGTCAATCTCTCCGGTCGCGGTGACAAGGATATGCACACCGTAGCCGAAAAATCGGGGATTACATTCTGATGTCAAAAATTCAAGCCACATTCGAGCGCCTGCAGGCGCAAGGGCGCACGGCGCTGATTCCATTCATCACCGCCGGCGATCCAGATCCCGCACTGACCGTAACGCTGATGCACACCTTGGTCGAAGCCGGTGCCGACATTATCGAGCTCGGGGTGCCGTTTTCCGATCCGATGGCCGACGGGCCGACGATCCAGCGCGCTTCGGAGCGCGCCTTGCTCAAAGGCGTCAGCCTGAGGAAGGTGCTGGGCATGGTCGCCAACTTCCGGGCCGACGATAACGAGACTCCGGTTGTTCTGATGGGCTACGCCAATCCGATCGAGGCCATGGGCGTCAATGACTTCGCAGCGGCGGCCTTTGACGCGGGTGTTGATGGCGTACTGGTCGTCGATTACCCGCCGGAAGAGAGTGTCGAATTTGCCCAAGCCATGCATGCCAACGCGCTTGATCCGATCTTCCTGCTGGCGCCAACCTCGACAGCCACGCGTATCTCGCAAGTCGCGGCGCTGGCCAGCGGCTACGTCTATTACGTGTCGCTCAAGGGCGTGACCGGTTCGGCGCAGCTTGACGTTGCGGCAGTGGCTGCGCGCATCCCGGAAATTCATGCCGCGACCGGCGTGCCGGTTGGGGTAGGTTTCGGCATCCGTGATGCGGCAACGGCCGGTGCGGTGGCCCGGATTTCCGATGCGGTTGTCGTCGGCAGCCGGATCATTGAAGAAATCGAGCAATCGACCGATGACAACGTCTGCGCAAGGGTTCATGCACTGGTCGCCGAACTACGTCGCGGCATCGATGACGCCGTCGGTGGGCAACACGGTGTCAGAGGAAACTCATGAGCTGGCTGACCAAACTCCTGCCGCCAAAGATAAAGCGGAATGACTCTGGCGTTGCACGCAAGTCCAACCTGCCTGAAGGTCTTTGGAGCAAGTGTCCATCGTGCGAGGCCGTGCTTTATGCGACAGATCTGGAAAAAAACGCCAACGTCTGCCCCAAGTGCGGCCATCACAACCGCATTGATGCTCGGGCGCGGATCGAGTTGCTGCTCGATCCCGAAGGGCGTTTTGAAATCGGTGCCGAGGTGTTGCCGGTCGATCCGCTGAAGTTCAAGGACAGCCGCCGCTATTCCGAGCGTTTGCTGGATGCGGCTGAAAGCACCGGTGAAACCGACTCGTTGGTGGTCATGCAAGGTGCCCTCAAGACCTTGCCTGTGGTTGTTGCCGCCTTTGAGTTCAACTTTATGGGCGGATCGATGGGTTCGGTGCTCGGCGAGCGCTTCGTGCGCGGCGTGCAGGCGGCCGTCGAGCAGGGCTTGCCGTTCATCTGCATTACAGCCTCTGGCGGTGCGCGCATGCAAGAAGGCCTGTTCTCCTTGATGCAAATGGCCAAAACATCTGCCGCCTTGACCAAGCTTTCGGAAGCCAGGCTGCCTTTTATTTCGATCCTCACCGATCCGACGATGGGCGGCGTTTCGGCGTCCTTCGCTTTCATCGGCGACGTGGTGATTGCCGAGCCGAAGGCACTGATCGGCTTCGCCGGGCCGCGCGTCATCGAACAGACGGTTCGACAGACCTTGCCGGAAGGCTTCCAGCGCGCCGAGTTTTTGCTGGAAAAAGGAGCAATCGACATGATCGTCGATCGTCGTGAAATGAAAGACAGACTTGCGCAACTTCTGACCATGCTGCAGAAGCTGCCGGCGGCGGCTTGAATGCTTCACGTAGTGGCGTATGACTTAAAAACTGTCCCTGATACTATAGGGTGCCCTGCAAGCCAATAAAGAGGGCAGTCTACGAGTTACTACGACGGGATGCCAATGTTTGCGGAGTGCTTGCGATAGGCATCGCTGAGAGCGCCAATTGAAGGGCATCGCGGAATGGCACGGCGATGATTGGGCTACGTTCCCAATCAATCACCTCTGTGCCTCTGCATTTTCTGTGTGAAAGCTTTTTTTGAAATCACTCTCTGATTGGCTGTTACATCTTGAAAGCCTGCATCCCAAGGGGCAGGGCGGGATCGAACTCGGCCTTGAGCGGGTCTGCCATGTCAAAGCGGTCTTGCGGCAAACACAGCACTGCCCGGTGATTATCGTTGGCGGCACCAATGGCAAGGGTTCAAGCTGTGCCTATCTGGAGGCGATTTACGCTTTCACCGGTTTTCGGGTCGGCTGTTACACCTCACCGCACCTGCTGGAGTACAACGAACGGGTGCGCGTTGACCGGGCGCCGATTGACGACGCAACGCTTTGTCAGGCCTTCACAACGGTCGAGGCCGCCAGACAAACTGCCGGCAACGTTGCGCTGACCTATTTCGAGTTCGGTACACTGGCCGCCTGGGAAGTATTCGCCGCGCGGCAGGTGGAGGTGCTCATTCTCGAAGTGGGTCTGGGTGGCCGGCTCGATGCGGTGAATGCCTATGAACCGGACTGCGCCGTCGTTACAGGAATAGCGCTTGATCATACCGACTGGCTGGGTTCGACCCGTGAATCCATCGGTTTCGAAAAGGCCGGAATTTATCGCCCCGGAAAGCCCGCTATCTGCGCCGATCCCGAACCGCCGCAGTCGATGCTTGATTACGCCATAAGCATTGGCGCCGATTTACAACAGCTCGGCCGCGATTTCGGGTACGTCGATGAACAGACGCAATGGGCATTCTGGGGACGCAATGATTTGCACCATGACGGTATGGACTATCCGGGTTTGCACGGGGCCTGCCAGTTACGCAATGCTTCGGCGGCGCTGGCTGTCGTCGACGCACTCAAGGAGCGTCTGCCGGTGCCGACGCCAGCAATTCGGCGAGGGCTGACTGAAGTGGAGTTACTGGGTCGTTTTCAAGTGGTGCCGGGACGTCCGACGGTCGTTCTTGATGTGGCACACAATCCGCAAGCGGTGGCTGGACTGGCGGACAACCTTGCTTCCATGACTTCTTTCGGGAAGACAATAGCCGTCGTCGGCATGCTCGCCGACAAGGATATCGCTGGCGCGCTATCGGTGCTGGCCGGAAAAATAGACGCCTGGCTGCTGGCCAGTCTGGACGTGCCACGTGGTGCGTCAGCCGAGGTGTTGGCCGCCGTTGTGGCTGGCGGAAAACTGGGCGGCTGCGTCGAATGCTTCGCTTCTCCGGCAGAAGCCTTCGCGCGCGCTGCCAAGCTGGCAGGGGAAAATGATAGAATCCTCTCCTTTGGTTCGTTCTACACGGTGGCGGCAGTGATGCGCGCGATGAAAAACCGTGACTGATTCAACCAACATTGCTTGCCTTCATCTGAAATTACTCGCCTCTACAGAAACCGATGGCCGATTCCCCTGACGCAAATTTACAGTTAAAAAAACGGGCACGCCGCCGTCTGGTGGGTGCGATCGCGATTGCCGGTCTGGCCGCCGTAGTTCTTCCTATGGTCATGGACGAGGAACAGAAGCAGCAGGTTCAGGATGTTCAGATACGCATTCCCGGCCAGGACAAAGCGCCTCCTTTCGCTCCAAAGGTTGTCAAGCCGATAGCGGCTTCGGATGTCAGCGAGAAAGAGGCATTGCCGGAAAAAAAGACCGAGGAGACTCCGGTGACACCGCCGGTTGCTGTGGACAAAGCAACCGAGACTCCTGCAAGCAAACCTGCGGACCAAGCGCCTGAAAAGCCTGCCGAAAAGAAAGCTGAAAAGCCCGTCGAAAAAGTTATCGAAAAAGTGGTGGAGAAGGCTCCGCCCAAGCCAGCCGAAAAGCCGGTCAAGACGAACGACAGCGAGCCGCAGCGTGCCGCTGCCATTCTCGGTGGCACGGTTGCGGAGGCCGCGCCAGCCAACAGCGGTTCCGGTCAGTACGTGATTCTTATCGGTGCCTTTTCAAATCCGGCGAACGTCAAGCAGTTAAAGTCCAAGATCAGTGAATTAGGCATGAAGGTCTATACCGAGTCGCTCGATTCGCCCGAGGGCAAAAAAACCCGCGTGCGCGCTGGCCCCTTCCCGAACCGCGATGCAGCCGACAAGGCGCTCGACAAGATGAAACGGATTGGTGTCAATGGGGTTGTTGCGGCCAAGCAATGACCGCCTTCGATTACGTTGTTATCACCATTGTGGTGGCCTCCGTGGTGCTGGGTGTATGGCGCGGCGTGGTCGGCGAAATCATCGCGCTGGTGGCCTGGGTATTGGCGTTCTTTGCGGCAAAATTTTTCGGCGCCGAGGTGGCACGGTTTCTATTCACCGGTATCGCTGATCCTGCCTTGCGCATCGTTGCCGCCTGGGTGGCCGTGTTTGTCGCTGTGCTGATATTGATGGCGCTTCTGCGCCTGGCTGTGCGCGGCGTGCTTAAGGCGCTGGGCTTGAGTCTCACTGATCGTCTGCTGGGCCTCTTTTTTGGCGCGGCACGTGGGCTGATTATCGTATTGGTGCTCGTCGCCGTTGGCGGCATGACGATGGTGCCCAAAGAGAAATGGTGGCGCGAGGCGTATTTTTCGGCTCCGCTCGAAACAGCGGTGCTGGCCGGCAAACCCTGGCTGCCGCCGGAAGTGTCTAAACGGATTCGTTTCAGGTAGGAAAAACTATGTGCGGGATTCTTGGAGTTGTTGCGACCACACCGGTAAATCAGTTGCTCTATGACGGGTTGATGGTCTTGCAGCATCGTGGTCAGGATGCAGCCGGCATCGCCACTGGCGAAGGCGACGCCTTCCACATACACAAGGGTTCCGGTCTGGTGCGCGATGTATTCCGCACGCGCAATATGCGCGCTTTGCCGGGGACCATGGGAATCGCCCACTGCCGTTATCCGACCGCAGGGTCGTCTTCGGATTCGGCCGAGTCGCAACCGTTCTACGTCAATTCGCCCTTCGGGCTGGTGCTGGCGCACAACGGCAATCTGACCAATACCGAGCAGTTGCAGGAAGAGATGTTCCGGCAGGATCTGCGGCATATCAACACCAATTCGGATTCCGAGGTGTTGCTCAATGTCCTGGCGCACGAACTGCAGGATACGGCCAAGGGTTTCCGCCTTGATCTGGATACCATTTTTGCTGCCGTGGCCGGCGTGCACCGTCGCTGCAAGGGGGCCTACGCCATCGTGATGCTGATCGCCGGATATGGCCTGCTCGCCTTCCGAGACCCCTTTGGCATCCGTCCACTGGTGATCGGGGTGCACGAAACGCCGCAAGGTAATGAGTATCTGCTGGCCTCAGAGTCGGTCGCGCTCGATACGCTGGGCTTCCGGGTGCTTCGCGATGTGGAGCCGGGTGAGGCCATTTTCGTTGATATGGCGCATCAGATGCACCATCGCCAGTGCGCCCAGAACCCGGTTCTGGCACCGTGTATCTTCGAATACGTTTATCTGGCGCGCCCGGATTCAGTGATTGACGGGGTGTCGGTTTATGAGACGCGGCTGCGCATGGGCGAGTATCTGGCCGACAAGGTGGCCAAACAGATTCCCGTCGAGGATATCGACGTGGTGATCCCGATTCCCGATTCGAGCCGTCCGTCGGCCATGCAGCTGGCCCAGCGCCTCGGCATTCCGTATCGCGAAGGTTTCGTAAAGAACCGCTACATCGGCCGTACCTTCATTATGCCGGGGCAATCGACACGGAAAAAATCAGTTCGTCAGAAACTCAATACCGTTGCGCAGGAGTTCAGGGGTAAACGTGTTCTGCTGGTCGATGATTCCATCGTGCGCGGTACCACGAGCCGCGAGATTGTCGACATGGCGCGTGCGGCCGGCGCGCTCAAAGTTTATTTTGCCTCGGCGGCCCCGCCTGTGCGTTTCCCCAATGTCTACGGGATCGACATGCCGACCCGCAGCGAGCTTATCGCGACCGGTCGTACAGATGCGGAAATTGCCCGGGAGATAGGTGCCGATGCCCTGGTTTTTCAGGATCTGGAGGCGCTCAAAGCCTCGGTGCGTGATTTGAATCCCTCACTGTGCAGCTTCGACAGTTCATGTTTTGATGGCCAGTACGTGACGGGCGATGTGACGCCAGAATATCTCGATATCATCGAACAGGCGCGTGAGGGAAAAATCGCGGCCAAGTCGGATGGCGGTCATTCGCGGCAGTTGCACCTGAATCTCAAACTGGATGGATGATTCCATGACTCACAACTATCAACCCGAGACACTGGCGGTGCGTGCCGGGCAGGCGAGAAGCCAGTTCAACGAACATTCGGAAGCGCTCTATCTGACTTCAAGTTACGTTTTCGATAACGCAGCTCAGGCGGCGGCGCGCTTCGCCGGTGAGGAAGAGGGCAACGTCTATTCCCGGTTCACCAACCCCGACCGTGACGGCTTTCCAGGAGCGTCTGTCGGCACTGGAGGGGGCAGAGGCTTGTGTGGCAACGGCCTCAGGCATGTCGGCCATTCTCTCGCTGGTCATGGCACTGTGCAGTGCCGGTGACCATATCGTGGCCTCGACGGGCTTGTTCGGCGCAACTCAGCAGTTGCTCGGCAACATCATGACGCGTTTTGGCGTGCACACCAGCTTCGTCTCGCAGACCAGCGTTGACGCATGGGAAGCGGCAATCCGCCCCGAAACAAAG
>JANNNT010000269.1:0-2397 GCA_031398685.1 Rhodocyclaceae bacterium
TGCTTGAACGCAACCCCAATTACCACGGGGAAACCTATCCCTGCAGCGGCGAACCCGAAGATCAGGCGGCTGGCCTGCTTGACGACTGTGGCAAGGCGCTGCCGCTGATCGACAAAGCCGTTTTCTCGCGTGAAAAGGAAAGCATTCCCTACTGGAACAAGTTCCTGCAGGGGTATTACGACGCTTCAGGCATTTCCTCCGACAGTTTCGATCAGGCGGTGCGGCTCGATGTCGGCGGGGTCAATCTTTCCGACGATATGCAGGCACGGGGCATTCGCCTGCTGACCAGTGTGCGTCCTTCGGTCTTCTACATGGGCTTCAATATGCTCGATCCGATGGTTGGCGGGATGTCGGCACGAGGTATCAAACTGCGCCAGGCCGTGTCGATTGCCATCGATCAGGAAGAGTTCATTTCGATTTTCATGAACGGCCGAGGCATCCCGGCGATGAATCCGCTGCCGCCGGGAATTTTCGGCTATGTCGACGGGCAGGACGGGATCAATCCGGTGGTCTACGACTGGGACAGCGCCAGCGGAAAAGCGAAGCGCAAACCGCTGGCGGCGGCAAAGAAGTTGCTGGCCGAGGCCGGCTGGCCGAACGGGCGCGATGCGAAAACTGGTGAGCCACTGGTGCTCAACCTGGATACCACGGGCGGTGGCATGGGTGATAAGTCCACGCTTGACTGGTTGACGCGCCAGTTCGCCCAACTCGACATCCAGTTGGTCGTGCGGGCAACAGACTACAACCGCTTTCAGGAAAAAATCCGCAAAGGCGCCGTGCAGATTTTTTTCTTCGGCTGGAATGCCGATTATCCCGATCCGGAAAATTTCTTCTTCCTGCTCGCCGGCTCCGAGGGCAAGGTCGCCCACGCGGGCGAAAATGCCTCGAATTATGTCAACCCGGAATTCGATCGCCTGTTCGCCCAAATGAAGAACATGGAAAGTGACGGTAAAAGCGGGCCGCAACGTCTGGCCATCATCGGCCGCATGAACCGGGTGTTGCAGCACGACGCGCCGTGGATCTTCGGCTTTTACCCGAGGAGTTATACGCTTCGCCACGCCTGGGTGTATAACCGCAAGCCGACCGGCGTCGGTAACAACATCCTTAAGTATCAGCGCATCGACGTTGCCGAGCGCGTGAGGCGGCGGCACGAGTGGAACGCGCCGGTGTTGTGGCCCCTGGCCCTCCTTGCCGTTGTCCTGGCCTCGGTGATTCTGCCGGCGGTGATCAGCTATCGCCGTCGCGAGCGCGGCACGGCGCGTTCATAGGAGATCGCCGCCACCATGCTTGCCTACATCCTGCGCCGACTGCTTTACGCCATCCCGATCCTGATCGGAGTGAATCTGATCACTTTTGCGCTGTTTTTCATCGTCAATTCGCCGGACGACATGGCGCGCATGCAGTTGGGCGGCAAGCGCGTGACGCCCGAAGCCGTCCTCAAGTGGAAGGCCGAGCGCGGTTACGACAAGCCGCTGTTCGTGAATCACGAAGCCAAGGGCGTCGGGGTGCTTACCGAGACCATCCTGTTCACCAAGTCGGCGCGCTTGTTCGTCGGCGATTTCGGGCGCGCCGAGGACGGCCGCGATATTGCCACGGAGATCAGCACGCGCATGGGACCGTCGCTGGCCATTGCGCTGCCGACCTTCATTCTCGGGCTGTTCGTGACGGTGAGCTTTGCCCTGCTGCTGGCCTTCTTCCGCGCCAGCCCCCTCGATTTCTGGGGCGTCGTGCTGTGCGTGGCGATGATGTCGATCTCCGGCCTGTTCTACATCATCGGCGGGCAGTACCTGATCAGCAAGCTGTGGCGGCTGGTGCCGATTTCCGGCTACAGCGCCGGGCTGGATGCGTGGAAGTTTCTCATTCTGCCGGTCGCCATTGGCGTCGTTTCCGGTATCGGCTCGTCGGCACGCTGGTATCGCACCATCTTCCTTGAGGAAATCAGCAAGGATTATGTGCGCACGGCACGCGCCAAGGGGCTGTCCGAGATCACCGTGCTCTTCCGCCACGTGCTGCGCAACGCCATGATCCCGATCCTGACCGGCGTCGTCGTCGTCATTCCACTGCTCTTCATGGGCTCGCTGCTGACCGAATCCTTCTTCGGCGTTCCTGGGCTGGGCAGCTACACCATCGATGCCATCCAGGCCCAGGATTTCGCCGTCGTGCGCGCCATGGTCTTCATCGGCTCGGTGCTGTACATCGTCGGTCTGATCCTGACCGACATTTCCTATACCTTTGTTGATCCACGGATTCGCTTCGACCAATGAGCGTCCTTCCCATCCTTCTCTGGTCCGACGTGCTGATCTGGCTGCTGGTGCTGGCCGGAATCGCGCTCGGCGTGCTGTCGGCGCGCAATCCGCCGCTGCGCGCGGCGTGGCGGCGGGTCGGACGCAGCCGCCC
>JANNNT010000279.1:0-4049 GCA_031398685.1 Rhodocyclaceae bacterium
GGCGTACATCATCACCTGCATCATGCCGAAGCCGGCCACGAACACACGCCACAGGGCGCTGCGCCGTTCCTTGTGCGCCAGTTCCTCGCTCTTCGCCGCGTCATAGGGATGGGCGCGATAGCCGATCGCCGCGATGGCCGCCAGAATGTCAGAAAGTTGTATCCGGCGCTCATCCCAGCGCACACGGGCGCGCCGCGTTGCGAAGTTGATCTCTACGCCGATAACACCGGGGAGTTTCGCGACATGCTGCTCGTTAAGCCAGATGCAGGCCGCACAGGTGATGCCCTCAATAATCAATGAGGCTTCGCGTTCCGTATCGCCAAGTATCCGCACGAAGCTCTTCTGAAAATCCGCGTGATCGTAAAGCTTCAGTCCGTCCAGTAAGGCCGGCACGGCTTCACGAGGCGAGTCCGGCAAAGCATCGCGGTTCTGGTAATAATCGGCCAGTCCGTTATCGACAATCGCCTGCGTTACGGCCTGACAGCCAATGCAGCACATGGCGCGCGGTTGCTCAGCGACATTCACCGACAGATTGAAATTCGCCGGAATCGGCAATCCGCAGTGATAGCAAGTGTTCTGACTCATAAGCGCTCAGTTCCGCATTCCGGAAAGAAAAGGCGCCTGCACTCGCCCGCGCCCTCGGACGGCGAAGAGTATATGTCAGTTCCCCCGGGAGATTGATTTCCCAGACACGCTCTGACTGACAGCACCGCTTCGAACGCGATGCAGACCCCAAAAGACCATCGGAAAACCGTTATAATTCAGGCCCTTTCCATTTTCTCTTCCGGCCACGCTCCCTGATGCTCGTTTATCGCGGATTTTCCAAAAAAGCGCCTGACACCACCGTGCTGACGATCGGAAATTTCGATGGTGTGCATCTTGGCCATCGTGCGCTACTCGCGCGACTCAAGGAAACGGCGGCACGGGAAAAACTACTGTCGACAGTGCTCACCTTCGAGCCACACCCGCGTGAATTCTTTGCTCCCGAGTCGGCACCCGCGCGCTTGTCCACGCTGCGCGAGAAGCTCGAACTGATTGCTGACGAAGGCGTAGCGCTGGCCTATGTGTGCCACTTCAACGCCCGCTTTGCTGCCCTTTCGGCGGAGGAGTTCATCGAACGCATTCTGGTCGACAGCCTGCGCGTCAAACACCTGACCATCGGCGACGATTTTTGCTTCGGCGCGGGCCGCCGCGGCAATTTTGCCATGCTGCGCCAAGCCGGCGAGCACCATGGTTTTCAGGTTGAAGCGATGGACAGCGTGACGCTTGAAGGCGAACGCGCATCGAGCTCCGCGGTCCGCGCCGCACTCGCCGCCGGAGACATGGACCACGCCGCTCGCCTGCTTGGCCGAACCTATTCAATCGACGGTCGCGTGGTGCATGGCGACAAAATGGGGCGTCATCTGGGATTTGCCACCGCCAATATCCGCATCAAGCATTTCAAACCACCGCTGATGGGCGTATTCGCCGTCGAGGTGCATGGACTGACTGGCGGCCCCCACAAGGGTGTTGCCAACCTGGGCATCCGTCCGAGCGTCAACAAAGCCCCGCGCCCTATTCTCGAAGTTCACCTGTTCGATTTTTCGACCGACATCTACGGTGCCCACCTGAACGTTCGTTTCCTGAACAAGCTGAGAAACGAAGTACATTTCCCGAATTTTGAAGCGCTGAAGGCGCAAATCGCCAACGACGTTGAAACCGCTAGAAACTTTTTCAAGCTTTGACTCTGAGTAATGACTATGGCTGACTATAAAAACACGCTTAATCTCACCGATACTCCCTTCCCGATGCGCGGCGATCTTGCCAAGCGCGAGCCGCAGTGGGTGGCGACCTGGCAGGAGAAAAAACTCTACGAGCAAATCCGCGCGGCCTCGAAGGGGCGTCCGCTTTTTGTGCTGCACGACGGCCCACCCTACGCCAACGGCGACATTCACATCGGACACGCGGTCAACAAGATTCTCAAGGACATCATCGTTCGTTCGAAGACGCTGGCCGGTTTCGATGCGCCCTACGTTCCGGGCTGGGACTGCCACGGCCTGCCGATCGAACACCAGATCGAGAAACTGCACGGCAAGCACATTGCCGGCGACAAGGTACGCGCGCTATCCCGTGCCTTTGCTGGCGAGCAGGTCGAACGCCAGAAGAAGGACTTCATCCGCCTCGGCATTCTCGGCGAGTGGGATAACCCCTACCTGACGATGGCGTTCAAGACCGAAGCCGACGAAATCCGTTCGCTCGGCAAGATTCTGGAGAAAGGCTACCTCTATCAAGGGCTAAAGCCGGTCAATTGGTGCCTGGACTGCGGCTCTGCGCTGGCCGAGGCTGAAGTCGAGCACGAAGACAAAAATTCGCCGGCCATTGACGTCGCGTTCGAAGTTCACCTAAACCACGCTGAGAAGGTGGCCAAGGCTTTTGGCCTGACCCATCTGCGCGCCCCGACCTTCGCCGTGATCTGGACGACCACCCCGTGGACCCTTCCGGCCAACGAAGCGGTGAGCGCCCACCCGGAATTCGACTACGACCTGATCGACACGCCCAAAGGCTCGCTGATCCTCGTTCACGAACTGGCCGACGCCTGCCTTAAACGCTATGATCTGGAAGGCACGGTGATCGGCACGGCCAAGGGCAAATCACTTGAGCATGTGTTGCTCAAGCACCCCTTTCAGGACCGCGACGTATCCATCATCTGCGGCACCCACGTCACCCTCGAAGCCGGTACCGGCCTGGTGCATACCGCACCGGCGCACGGTGCCGACGACTACCAGATCGGCAAAGTCTACGGTCTGCCGGTGGTCAATCCGGTTGGCGACGATGGGAAATTCCTCGCCAATACGCCGGCCATGTCGGTCTCACCGCTGGCCGGTAAAACCGTGTGGGAAGCCAATCCGCTGGTCTTGCAAGAACTCGAAGTCAAGGGAAGGCTGCTCAAGCACGAGCGCATCACGCACAGCTACCCGCACTGCTGGCGGCACAAGACACCGATCATCTTCCGCGCCACGACGCAGTGGTTTATCGGCATGGATCACAAGGACAAGGCCGATGCGGCGACGCTGCGCTGGATCGCCGAACGCGCGGTCGATGAAACGCAGTTCTTCCCGGCCTGGGGTCGCGCACGGCTCGAAGCGATGATGAAAACCCGCCCCGACTGGTGCGTTTCGCGCCAGCGCAACTGGGGCGTGCCGATCCCCTTCTTCCTGCACAAGGAAACCGGCGCGCTGCATCCGAGCACCCCGCAACTGATCGAGGCCGTCGCCCTGCGCGTCGAGGAGGCCGGCATCGAAGCCTGGTTCTCGCTCGATCCCAAGGATCTGCTTGGCGACGAAGCCGCCCAGTACCGCAAGATGAGCGACACCCTCGATGTCTGGTTCGACTCCGGCGTGACGCATTTGAGCGTGCTGCGTGGCTCGCATCAGACCCAGCTCAGCTACCCGGCCGACCTCTATCTTGAAGGCTCCGACCAGCATCGCGGGTGGTTCCAGAGCTCGCTGCTCACCGGCTGCGCGATCGACGGCCGCGCGCCGTACAAGGCACTGCTGACCCACGGCTTCGTGGTCGACGGCAAGGGCCTGAAGATGTCCAAGTCCAAGGGCAACGTCATCGCCCCGCAGAAGGTTTCCGACACCCTTGGCGCCGACATCCTGCGCCTGTGGACGGCAGCCACCGATTACTCGGGCAAACTGTCGATCTCGGACGAAATCCTCAAGCGTGTGGTCGAATCCTATCGCCGTATCCGCAACACCCTGCGTTTCCTGCTCGCCAACACCTCGGATTTCGACCCGGCCAAAGACCTGCTCCGACCCGAGCATTGGCTCGAAATCGACCGCTACGCGCTGGCCATGACGCGCCAGATGCAGACCCAATGCGAGGCCGACTACGGCAAGTACGAATTCCACCGCGTCGTGCAGGCGCTGCAAACTTTCTGCTCAGAGGATCTGGGCGGTTTCTACCTCGACATCCTCAAGGACCGCCTGTACACCGCCGCCGCCAACTCTCCGGCACGCCGTTCGGCGCAGAGCGCGCTGTGGCACATCACGCAGACCTTCGTGAAA
>JANNNT010000544.1:0-3764 GCA_031398685.1 Rhodocyclaceae bacterium
CGCGGATTGTTGCGTTCGGACAAGAGCATCGCCAGGGCATCGATACTGCTGCGATGAATCATCGTTAACTTGAGGCCCGAGGCTTTCTGGTATTCGCTCTGGATCAACTCACACCACTCAATTTGCGCCGAACACACCAGATTCAGGCGGCGCGCTTGTGCCAGGGCGCCGTTGGAAAGGACCAGACTGGCCATTGCTCCCAAAAGGAAAATACCCGACCGGACCACCTTGATCATCGCCATATCACCTTCACCTGCTTGGATGCCAGTTCTTCTGAAGTGTTGCTCTCATGAAAAAAGCCAACGGCGCGGTGGTCATCGTGTAGGAGCCCAGTTTCACTGGGCGATTGCAGCGGTCGAGCACAACCGCCCATCGCGCAGATGAACTGCGCTCCTACAAGAACCGGTAGCCGCCGAGAAACCTAAGACAGCGCGTAATCCCGGGCCAGACGCTGTTGCAGGCTGCGTACCTGCTTCAACGACTCCTTGAGGATGTGGCGGTCGAGTTCGTGCAGGTGATCCGGGTTGACGCGGTTTGGCGCCGCACTCGCACCGTCGCCGACTTGATGCTCAAGGCGAAGACGCTGGATATGATAAAAGGCGTCAACCAGTGCCGCCGTTTCGTAGGCCGGCATGCCGATCGCCGTGGATGCAACGCGCAGGCGTTCGACGGTGTTGGTGTCCGGCACGCCTTTGGCCAGTGCATAGATGCGCGCCGCATCGACGAAGGGGCGGGCGCCGTGCAGCTTGAGGTCGATGGTGTGCGGAAAATCCTTGTTGCGGTCGTAATGAAAACCTTGCCACCAGTTGAGCGGAGTCTCCCAATTCATGGTGTTATCAACCAGCGCGCGCAGGAAAATCGGGTACGCTGGCGCGCTCGCCTGTAACCATTCGCGCAGTTCGCTGGCCAGCGAATCCTGCCCGTAGAGCGCTCGGAAATCGAAGAAAATCGTTGAGTTGAGCAGAGCCTCCGGCTGCCCGGTCGACATCCACTCGCCGAAAGCGGATTTCCACTCCTGGAGCGAAAGGCACCAAGTCGGATTGCTGGCCATGATGTTGCCTTTGCACAAGGGGAAGCCGCAGGCATCGAGCGCTTCATTCACCGCTCGGGCAAAAGGCAAAAAGGCTTGGCGCAGGCGTGCGGCTTCGTCGTCGGAAGTCGCAGCAAAGATCAGGCCGTTGTCCTGGTCGGTGGCCAGCGTCTGTTCGAGTCGTCCTTCCGAGCCAAAAACCAGCCAGCACCAGGGAACGTAAGGCAACTCGAAACGTCCGGCGGTCAGTTCGATGACCTGCACGGTGAGCAGGTCGTTGAGCGCCGAGATGCGCTGGCAGATAGCTTCGGCGCCGACCCGTTCGGCCAGCAACTGGGCGGCCAGGCCGCGCACGCCGACAGCCACGGCCGCCAGGGTATCAATATCCCGGGCGGCCAGAATGGCCGAAACCAGCTCCGTGGCACGCGCGCCGGGCTGTGCGTAGAGGTCGGCCTGCGAAATTACGCTGAAATAGCTTCCGTCAGGCTCGGTCAGCACCAGATGGCGGACGCCGCGGCGCACCATGACCACGCTCGCCTGATGTGCCGTGGCGTCGGCAGGCAGGGTGATCAGGCCGCCAGTCATGATCGCGGCGACAGGGGCTTCGAGATCGCCGGCTTCGATGGCAATGCGGTGCAGCACGTCGCGCAAGGTGACGATGCCGAGCGGTACCTTGCCCGTGACGTCCACCACGACAATCGCGTCGATGTTGGCGCTGTCCAGTTTGAGCAGGGTCTCGCGCACGCTGGCCGACGGTGGCACGGTGAGCGGCGCGGCGCGTACCCGTTGGCGCAGGGGGGCGAAGGAGGAAAGCGGCGCGACGCGCGGGCTAGTACCGGAGTCGGGCATGGTAGGTCTTTTCGCTCGCTTCGCGCGCCTGACGCAGGGTATGGATGCCCATTGCGGCAAGCAGCGGCAGCATTTTTAGATAGATTTCCCCGGTCACCAGGGCGTCGCCGAGCGCCGTGTGGCGGCCAATGACCGAGACGCCCAGACGTTCGGCAATCGCTTCCAGTCCATGTGATTCCTGGTTGGGATGGAGCGCGACGGAGAGCAGCAGGGTGTCCAGCACCGGTTGCTCGAAGCGCACGCCCACGCGTTCCTCCTTCAATTGCAGGAAGCGCATGTCGAAGGCGGCGTTGTGGGCGAGCAGCACGGTGTCGGCGCAAAAGGCGTGAAAAGCGGGAAGCACGCTGTCAATGAGCGGCTGTCCGACGAGCCGGTCCGGGGTGATGCCATGGATATTCATCGACTCGCGGGACATCAATCGCTGCGGATCGACCAGCTGGTCAAAGCACTCGTTGCGCAACAGTCGGCGATTGACGATGCGCGTGGCGCCGATCTGAATGATCTCGTCGCCGGCCGAGGGCTCGAGTCCGGTGGTTTCCGTATCGAAAACCGTATAGGACAGCTCGGCCAGCGGCCGGTCGTCGAGGGCATGCGCCGACGCCGACCAGTTGAAAAGATCGAAATCGTAAAACTCCGGGCGCGAGCCCTGCAGCGAAGGCAGTACGCCGCGCGGCGCATCCTTCGGTGCGTCGGCGGCCGGCAGCAGGATGCGGAAATAGGCGCGATGCGAGACGCGTTCGCGCTGAAACCAGATCTCGCCGTTGCAGCGATCGACGACGTCACGGACGGAAAGCGGCGTCGCCTCGCCGGCGGTATTCATCGACGCCAGTTGCCAGTCCATCGCGGTCTCGTTGTTCATGAAGGTGCCGCTCCAGATCAGATCGAGCTGCGCCAGCCGACCGTCGCGCGACAGGGCGAGGCGCACTTCGCGGATCTGGTATTCGTCCTGCAGGCGCGCGGCCAGGAAAGTCAGCGCCTGCAGCACGCCGAAACTGTCGATGCGCAGCCACAGGCTGTCATCGACGCTATCGATCTTGACCGCCAGCGGGCAGCGCTCGCCGATGCGGCGAACGGCCGCGCCGACCAGCTCGGTACCGTGCATTTCTTCCAGCGGCCAGCGCACGCGCAAGTCGTTCGAGAACGCATTGGCGGCCTGTTCAAGGTGCTGCGAGAGGCTGCGCGCTTCGTCGCGGATAACCCCGAGAAAGCGCGAGCGCTGCTCCGGCAGCATGTCGGCAAAATCGGCGAGCGTCTCGGCCGCGGCGCGGATATTGCCCAAGGGGCCGCGCCCGCCCTCGGTCAGCGCCTGGATCAGCGCATCGCGCCGGGCATCGCGCTCGTTGGCGGCGGTGATGTCATCGAGGATCAGCACGAAGCCGGTGATTGCGCCGCCCGAGGCGGCCACCCGCACCGGCGACATGTGCGCCAGCAGCAGCCGGCCGGCGCGCGTGGCGGTAACAAACTGCGCCGAATGTACGTCCGGCTGCTGCTGCAAACGCTCCAGCGCGTGGGCGATCAGTGCGCGGTCGAACAAGGAATAGATCGAGCGGCCGAGACCGAGCAGCTCAATCGCCGTTCCCTCCTCGCCGGTGCACAACTCCTGTTGCGCCCGCTGGTTGTAGAGCAATACGCGGCCATCGAGATTGCATACCACGACACTCTGATCGAGCTCGGCCATCAACGCCGCGAGGCGGCTGCGTTCTTCTTCGAGCGAGGCCTGCGCGGCGTGCACGCGCGCCGTTACATCGCCTGCGAGTAGATCACGGGCGGCGGCCAGCCTGTTGTCGTCCCCCCCAACCAAGAGCAAGTCGGGCGCGCCGAACAATACATCCTGGAAGCCCATCCTCTTCGGCACGGACTACTGTATATCGGCGTTGCGCTAGGG
>JANNNT010000303.1:0-5424 GCA_031398685.1 Rhodocyclaceae bacterium
GCCCCGAGCGCCGACAACGCGGCCAGAGCATTCTACTTCAACAGACTCAGCAACTGCTCCGCCGCCAGCTCGGACGAAGCCGGGTTTTGGCCGGTGATCAGCAGGCCATCGACGAGCACATAGGGATGCCAATCCGGGCCCTTCGAATACTCGCCACCGTTGGCCTTGAGCATGTCTTCCACGAGGAAGGGCACGATCTGGGTGAGTTGCACCGCGTCTTCCTCTGTATTGGTAAAACCGGTGACGCGCTTACCCTTAACCAGCGGCGTTCCGTCGACATTGCGGGCATGGCGCAGCACACCGGGCGCATGGCAGACAGCTGCGACAGGTTTGCCGGCGGCAATCATGGCCTCGATCAGCGCGATGGACGGCTTGTCTTCAGCCAGATCCCACAGCGGGCCGTGGCCACCGGGATAGAACACGGCGTCAAAATCGGCCACATTCAGCGTAGCGAGTTTGGCCGTGCTGGCCAGCAATGCAATGCTTTCAACATCAGCTTTGAAGCGCGTCGTGGCCGCAATTTGTGCCGAAGGGTCATCGCTTTTCGGGTCCAGCGGCGGCTGACCGCCCAACGGGGAGGCCAGGGTAATTTTCGCGCCGGCTTCCTTGAAGATGTAATACGGTGCGGCAAATTCTTCGAGCCAGAAACCGGTCTTCAAACCGGTGTTGCCGAGTTGGTCGTGCGACGTCAGTACCATCAGGATGTTCATGTTGTTTCTCCAATCATTAGGCGGTGGTTACGTGCAGGCGCACGTCAACGTTGCCGCGCAAGGCGTTCGAATACGGGCAGACCTGGTGGGTTGCCTCAACCAATCGGCTGGCGTCGGTTTCGCTCAGGCCAAGGATTTCCACGTAGAGATCCACGTCGAGCGAGAAGCCGCTTTCCTTGTTCTGACCGATACCGACCTCGGCGCTGGTCTTGCTACCGGTCAGAGCCAGTTTCTGCTTCTCGGCGACGTGCTTGATGGCGTTGTCGAAACAGGCCGCATAGCCAATGGCAAAGAGTTGCTCGGGATTAGCTCCCACCTTGC
The DNA here is from genome assembly GCA_031398685.1 of Rhodocyclaceae bacterium. Taxonomy (GTDB): domain Bacteria; phylum Pseudomonadota; class Gammaproteobacteria; order Burkholderiales; family Rhodocyclaceae; genus Propionivibrio. The sequence continues at coordinate 1,032 of JANNNT010000303.1, forward strand.
CTGTGCCCGGTGCGGTGAGATCAAAGGCGAGCGAACCGTCGTCCAGTGCGGCATGACCGGTTCGGCCGCCGATGGCGGTGGCTCGGGTTTTGTAGAAAATTTTCATGAAGGGTTCCTTGAGTTTGTTGTTTTGAGAGAAAGTGGTAACGGTTCAGTTCTTGTTCAGTTGAACGACGAGCTTGCCGAAATTTTTGCCCTTGAGCAGGCCGATAAAGGCTTCAGGTGCGGCTTCCAGGCCGGTAACGATATCCTCGCGGAACTTGATCTTGCCGTCGGCGAGCCAGGCGCTCATGGCCTTGAAGAACTCGGGATAACGATGCCCGTAGTCGTCGAAGATGATGAAACCTTGCATCTTGATGCGGCGAACCAGGATTTGCCCCATCAGGTAGGAAAGCCGGTCCTTTCCTTCCGGCAGATCGGCCGCGTTGTACTGTGAAATCAAGCCACACAGCGGAACGCGCGCGCCGGTATTGAGCAGTGGCAGCACCGCATCAAAGACCGCGCCGCCGACGTTCTCGAAATACACATCGATGCCCTTCGGGCAGGCGGCAGCGAGTTGGGCAGAGAGGTCGAGCGCACGGTGGTCGACGCAAGCATCGAAACCGAGTTCCTCAACTACGTAGCGGCATTTCTCCGCACCACCTGCAATGCCAACCACGCGACATCCCTGGAGTTTGGCAATCTGGCCGACTACGGAGCCGACTGCACCGCTAGCCGCCTCCACAACGACTGTGTCGCCGGCTTTCGGCTGGCCGATATCCAGCAAGCCCATGTAGGCGGTAAAGCCGGGCATCCCGAGAACGCCCAGGGCCAGCGAGGGCTGCGCCGTGCTGGCCAGCTTGTTCAGGCCAGCGCCATCCGACACCGCGTAATCCTGCCAGCCGGTGTAGGCCAGGACCAGTTCGCCCTCGGTAAAGTCTGCGTTCCGCGAGGTTTCAACGCGGCAGACCGTGGCGCCGACCATAACCGCATCGATGGCGACCGGCGCGGCATATGACTTGGCGTCGCTCATGCGTCCTCGCATGTAGGGATCAAGCGACAGATAGAGCGCGCGCAGCAAGACCTGCCCTTCGGCGGGAACGGGAATCGACGTGGGTTCCAGACGAAAATTGGCGGCGGTTGGCTCGCCGACAGGGCGGGAGGCCAGTACGATGCGGCGGTTTTCTTTGGCGTTCATGAGGTTCTCCTTGGGAGCAAATGAATGAATTGAGGTTTAGGCCTGGCTTACAGGCTGGCTTCGAGCACGCGCTGACTGACATCCAGCGTCACGTCCTTATGTTCGCCGATGGCAATCATGCCGTGGGCCTTGAGCTGGGCGATGATTGTCGGAACGGCGTCTGCGCCGATGCCATACGTGCTCAGGTGGGTTGGCAGTTCCAGGCTCTCGAAGAAGGCGCGCGTTTTCGCAATGGCGGCGTCGATTCGCTCGTCTCCACTGCCAACGTCGATCTGCCACACGCGTTCGGCATATTGCAAAAGTTTGCCGCGCTTGCTCTTGCGACGGACTTGAAGCATCGCCGGAAGTACCACGGCCAGGGTTCGGGCGTGGTCAATGTCGTATTTGGCCGTCAGCTCGTGGCCAATCATGTGGGTCGCCCAATCCTGTGGCACCCCCGTCCCGATAAGGCCATTGAGTGCCAGCGTGGCAACCCACATCAGGTTGGCTCGGGCGTTGTAATCTGTGCTGCTGATTGCCTCAGGACCATGCTCAATCAAGGTCAGCAGCAGTCCCTCGGCAAAACGGTCCTGCACAAAGGCCTGCACCGGATAAGTCAGGTATTGTTCCATCACATGCACAAAAGCATCTACGACTCCGTTGGCGAGCTGGCGTTTCGGCAGCGTGTAGGTCTTGGTCGGATCCAATACGGAGAAAACGGGGAATAACGCACGATTCATGAAGGGCAGCTTGGCGCCCTGCGCCTTGATCGTGACCACACCGCCGTTGTTCATCTCGGACCCGGTGGCCGCCAGGGTCAGCACACTACCGAAGGGCATCGCCTGGCGAATGGTCGAGCCAAACTTGAAGAGGATCTCAGCAGGGTCGCCATCGATCAATGCCGCAGCAGCCACAAACTTGGTGCCATCAATGACTGAACCGCCACCCACGGCAAGCAGGAAATCGATCTGGTTCAACTTGATCTGTTCAACCGCGCGCATCAATGTTTCGAAGCTCGGATTGGGCTCAATGCCGCCGAACTCGAATACCTCACGCGCACCAAGCGCGGCATGAACTTCGGCCAGCGTCCCGGTCTTGCGCGCACTTTCACCGCCGAAGAGAATCAGTACGCGTGCCGTGGCGGGCACCAGTGTGCTCAGCTCGGCGATGCGCCCTTCGCCGAAAACGATATGGGTCGGATTGTAATAATCGAAGCGATTCATCGTTGTATCCCTATATAAACTAGACCGGTCGTCTAGTTTTGCTTCAAAAAAATGCGCGGCCCAAAAAGTCCGCGCGTCATAAATCAGGTCCGTCAGGTCACCATCAGCAGTTGCCGTGTTGTCTGCACCGCGGCATCGAGCGCGCTGCCATCGCGCCGAAGTTTAGAAATCAGCGACGCGCCCAACCACGCTCCGTATAACCATTGAGCGCACGCGACAGGGGGCTGTGCGTTTTGAATCGAACCGTCAGCCTGCCCAGCTGCGATGCAATCTGCAATGCGTTGCATGATCCGCTCAGTTCCTTGGAGCATCGTGCTGCGCATCGCCTCGGACAAATCCGATATTTCGGCACCCAGTTTGACGATTAAGCACTTGCGCACAGCCTCGTCGCCCGTCTGCGTGTCAATCCAGCGCTGGAAATAGGCCATCAAACGTTGTGCTGCAGTTAAATCGGTGCGGCCAAGCAGCGCATCGAGGTTAAGTAGATACGTCTCGAAATAGGATTCAAGCAGCGCAATACCGAACAATTCTTTCGAAGCGAAATAATGGTAGAAAGATCCCTTGGGTACGCTCGCGCTCGCCAGAATCTCCGAAAGTCCGACGCCCACAAAGCCTTTTCCGGCAACCAACTGCTGGCCGCAGGCGAGGATGTGTTGGCGGGTATCGATGCGTTCTGAACTCATGGGACGAATCTTACAGCACAATTAGACCGGTCGTCTAGGTCTGTTTTTGTTTTGGAATGGCACCGCGCAACATCAGGACCACTCAGGCACCTGAGCCATTGGCCGCACCCCCGATTTTAGTTGGGGCGGATTTCTTCTTGTGCAATGCAACATATAAATGACATGCGGATTGATACAGTTTGATCCGTCTTCTACCGGCTACAACTGGTTGTAGTCGACCTGATGTCAGTGATCGCCACATAGGATCCACTTGGGGATCGGCGTATAGGATCCAGTGCATGATCGGCGTAATGGAGCCAGTCCGTGATCGGCATATAGGATCCACCTGCGGATCGCCGTAATGGCGCCACTGGTCATGAAGAAGTAAGCAACGGGCATTTCGGATTTGACCCATTCATCGCTACCCTCGGCGGCTTTTTGCCGAGGTAGCGATGAGTCGAAGGAATATCCAAATGCACCACTACCGACAAGCCCTGCTGCGCATGCGGCAAGGCGATTCTGACCGCGACGTTGCCCGTAGCGGTCTCATGGGCCGGCGGACAGCCGCCAGTCTGCGCATCCTGGCTAGCGAACGTGGCTGGCTGGCAGCAGAACAGCCCGCACCGGACGACGCCACGATTGCTGAGGGGCTGACGCCGACCAAGCGAGCCGTCACCACCATTTCCAGCCTCGAACCGCACCGGGAACGCATCGCCGCCTGGCTGTGCCAAGGGGTTTCCGGCGTCGTCGTCATCCACACAGTGCTCAAGCGCGAGCACGACTACACCGGCAGCTACTCGGCGGTACGCCGGATGCTTGGTACGTTGAAACGGGCCATCCCGCCGCAGACGACGGTTCGTCTGAGCTTCGCCCCCGGCGAAGCGGCACAAGTCGATTTCGGGGCCGGCCCGATCCTTGAACATCCGGCTGGCGGACCGCGCCGGACGTGGGCTTTTGTGATGACGCTTTGCTTCTCGCGGCATCAGTACGTCGAGTTTGTCTGGGATCAGACGGTGGCGACCTGGCTCGGCTGTCACCGCCGCGCCTTCGAATGGTTTGCCGCCGTGCCCGCGCGCCTGATCATCGACAACGCCAAGTGCGCCATCATCAAAGCCTGCATTCACGACCCGGAAGTTCAGCGCTCCTATGCCGATTGTGCCGAAGGCTATGGCTTCAAGATCGATGCCTGTCCGCCGCATGATCCGCAGAAGAAGGCGTCGGTTTCATATTGCACCTTGTTCGGCAGTTGGAAGAGTCATAAAAATTGGCGGCGTGGGGCGGTATCGCCCGCCCTGACCCTTGATGAGCGTCACGTTACCCAAGGGTTCGTAGAGGCAACGGTGCTCGTTGCC
>JANNNT010000330.1:0-10450 GCA_031398685.1 Rhodocyclaceae bacterium
CGCGCTCGATCAAGCTTGGGCATACGCGTGTGCGACTGGAACTGGATCACTTTGGCCTGCGGGGCACCGATTGCCGCCTCTTTCGAAGCGCAGGCCGCTTCCTTGCCCTTCTCGGGCTCCATCGCATACGGGTCGGCATGACGGATCAGCGGCCCCGGCGCATCAACGTCGGTCGAATCCAACTCGGACCAATCGCTGGCGGGCAACCAGCCGCGCGGTACCATGAAGGCCGTGCCGCGTAAATCGCGAATATCGGAAATATCCTCACCCGCGGCCAGGCGGTGCGCCAACGCCACGATGGCGCGTTCGGCGCTGCCGAAGATCAGCATGTCGGCTTTTGAATCGGGCAAGACCGACCGCCGCACCTTGTCCGACCAGTAATCGTAATGCGCGATCCGGCGCAGGCTGGCTTCGATTGATCCGATGACCACATTGGCCTCCGGGAAGGCCTCACGACAACGCTGGGCATAAACCACCACGGCGCGGTCCGGCCGTTTGTTGGCTTCGGCATTCGGCGTATAGGCATCGTCCGAGCGAATTTTCCGGTCCGAGGTGTAGCGATTGACCATCGAATCCATATTGCCGGAAGTCACGCCAAAGAATAGATTGGGCTTGCCCAGCGTCCTGAACGCCTTGGCCGACAGCCAGTCGGGCTGGCTGATGATGCCGACGCGGAAACCCTGCGCCTCAAGCAAGCGCCCGACCAGCGCCATGCCGAAACTCGGATGGTCGATGTAGGCATCACCGGTGACCAAGATGATGTCACAGGTATCCCAGCCGAGCATATCCATCTCGGCGCGCGACATGGGCAAAAAGGGCGCGATGCCGAAGCGTTTCGCCCAGTACTTGCGGTAGGAAAAAAGAGGTTTAGGGACGTCAGCCTGCACGTCCAATCTGGCGGTGATCATAGGGGGCGGATTCTACAGTGGTTTCTGGGGGTTGACGTAAGGCACGGGGACAGTGCGTTGGTTCAATCAAACCGCCCGATATTGACACAGAGGTATTGCCCTTGAGGCTTGAGATCACCGACGGTGGGGATCGGCGCTACAGGTCGGTTTAGCCTGGCGGCTCTGCCCTTTTTACGCTCACCGGGCCAGCGGGAATGCTTCGCTACGCGCGCTTAGCGGGCTATTCATAAAACCGAATCAAGTTGCGTCCTGTCGCCTTGGCTTGATACATCGCCATATCGGCCCACTTGAGGATGTCGATCTGGCTGGCTTCATGATTGAAAAACAACACCACGCCGATGCTCAGCGTGCACCGATGTTCGACGGTGGAATCGGCTTTCCCTTCATGCTTGATGGTCAGCCGATAGGGGGCCGACAGGGTGGCGAGTATTTTTTCTGCAACAGATCTGGCTTGCAGAGCAGATTCGGTTTTATCCTTATCCAGCTCACTGATCATCACCACAAACTCATCACCGCCGAAGCGTGCCACGGTGTCCATTTCGCGCACACACGTCCTCAGTCGATCCGCCGCCTCAATCAACAACAAATCGCCAACCACATGCCCATGGGTGTCATTAAGCAGCTTGAAGTTGTCCAGATCAAGGAACATCAGTGCGCAATAGCACGCACTGCGCGCGCTTGCGGCCATGGTCTGGCCCATGCGATCGTTGAGCAGGCGACGGTTTGGCAGTTGGGTGAGTGCGTCGTGGAACGCCAGTTGACGCACCTCCTCTTCCATCTGCTTGCGTTCGGTAATGTCATGAGACACGACGACCACTCGCGCCACCCGGCCTTCGCTATCCCTGATCACATTGCCGCGCGATTCCATTTCGCGGATGCAACCGTCCGGCCTTATAAAGCGATAGGTGGTGTGGCGTCCAATGCCGGTTTGCACGGTCTCCCGGAATATCTGATTGACGCGTTCGCGGTCTTCCGGATGAATTTCGGCAAAGGAATCCGTGCCACGCAAGTCTTTGGTCGGGCCGAAGAATTGTAGATACGAGGGACTGTTGTAGAGTCGCCGCCCTTCCAGGTCAAGAACGGCGATGAAGTCACCAATGTTCTCGGCGATCAGATGAAAAAACTCCTTCTGCTCACGCAAGGCGTTCTCTGCGCGCTTGCGCTCGGTGATGTCGCGCGCAAAACCTACCGTGCCGACGAGCTCCCCGTTGTCGTCAATGACCGGCGCTTTATAGGTTTCAAACCACTTGCTCGTTCCCTCAGTCAGCACTTCTTCCTCAACACTCTTCTTCTGGCGCGAATCCAGTACCGCACGATCGTCGGCCCGGTAACTCTCGGCCTTATCGTACGGAGCGATGTCGAAGTCATTCTTACCGACCAACTCATCGACATTGTTTACGCCAAAGGTGCGAACAAATCCCGTGTTGGCCGAGAGGAATCGGCTCTCGGTGTCTTTCAGCCAGACCGCGAATGGGAAGTTGTCGAGCAGAGCGCGCTGGTAACGCTCTTTTTTTCGCAGCACATCCTTTATGCCGTTACGCTGGGAAATGTCAGTTAGCACGACGCGGAGCAATGGCGCGCCTTCAGTCTGCAGCGCTACGGTGGCGGCCAGATGCACCCAGAAGGTTGCGCCGTCACGCTTTACCATGCGCAATTCGCACGCCAGAGCTTCACCGGTCTCGAGGAGTTGTTTGCACTGCAGGACGTAGCTGTCTGCATCTTGCTTGAAAACAAAGCGGGAGAACGGTTGATTGACCATGTTGCCTTTGTCTACACCCAGCAGGCTGGCAACGGCGAGGTTGGCTTCCATGATCAGCCCGTGGTCGCTAACCGTGCAATAGCCTACCGGAGCCAGGTGATAGAGGTCAAAATAGCGTGCTCGCGAGGCCTCCAGTTCGACCTGCGCCCGACGCAGCTTATCGTTCTGCATCTCCAGCTCGGTCTGATGCACGTGCAGATCGTGCAGCATCTGCCGTAGTGTTTCGGGCGACAGTGCTTCAAAATTCTCTGGAGACGGCGCCGCTTGGCCACAGAGGGTCGCTTCGGCTCGCTGGCGCAGCTCGTCCGGTTTTTTGCCGCGGGTTTCGTCGCGTCTATGCTCGGTGTTCACCGTGTGCTTCCAGAGGAACGGACCTTCGCCGATTCTGTTTTCGCGAATCCCAGTGCCACGTCCAGTGTTTCCAGTAACTCATTGACCTTGATCGGTTTGGTGAGATAGCGAAAAAATCCAGCCTCCAGACCTTTCTCGATATCGTGCGCCATGGCATTGGCGCTGAGCGCAATCACCGGGATGTGCGCCGTAGCCGGGTCGTCGAGCAGAATTTTCAGCGCCTGAAAACCGTCGATGCCCGACAGATTGATGTCCATCAGGATCACATCCGGCGGGGAGGCACGGGCCAGAGCGATACCGCGACTAGCGTCATCTACACTGAGCAGGCGGATATCCGGTCGGCGCGAAACAATTTCCTCGACCAGCATCAGATTGGCCGGGTTGTCCTCGACATAGAGCAGCGTTAACACCTTTGTACCGGCTTGCGCTTGCGCGGTATACGCCGTGGGTTCGGCGGCGCCGGCCGCGGCTTGTGCACCATCGGCCAAGTTTAGCTCGACCCAGAATACACTGCCCTGCCCGACGGTGCTTTCGACACCGACGCCCCCCCCCATCAATTCGATCAGCCGCTTGCATACCACCAGGCCGATGCCGGTCCCTTGCTCGGTTTTTTCTTCTTGTCCGAGCCGGTTGAACGGCTGGAAAAGCTGCGCAAGCTGTTCCTGTGCCAGTCCCGAACCGCTGTCCCGGACACTGATACGGATCGAATCCGGAGAGTTCGGAGCGCACTCTACGGCGACCGTTCCGCCCATCTTGTTGTATTTGATCGCGTTGGAAAGCAGGTTGATCAGGATCTGCTTTACCCGCGTCCGGTCAGCGTTGACGAAGTACGGGATTTCGAAGCGGGGAAAAACCACACTGATGTCGTGCTGTTGCGCCTGCGTTTCGATCAGGGTCTCGCATTCGCGCATGACTTCGGCTAGCGACACCGCTTCCAGCGACAACGACAGCTTGCCGGACTCGATCACCGCGAGATCAAGGATTTCATTGATCAACTCCAAGAGGTACAAGCCGGCCTTGAGAATCTGATCGACGCTTCGTTTCTGAGTGGGCGTCGGCGGCGGCGTCCCTGATTCGATGAGCTGGGCAAAACCGAGAATTGCACTGAGCGGCGTACGTAGCTCATGGCTCATGCTGGAAAGGAAATCCGATTTCGCGAGGTTGGCTTTTTCAGCCATAAACCTGGCCCGCTCCAGTTCGATGTTTTTGTCCTGTAGCACCTGATCGAACAATGCGCGCTCCGCTTCGACCCGCTTGCGATCGGTGATGTCGTTCATCACGATGCGCAATACCGGCGCACCGTCGTCGTCCTGCACGAGGGTGGCTGCCAGTTGCGACCAGAAGGGCGTGCCGTCGTGTTTCACCAAGCGCAGATCGCACCACTGCGGTTCGCCGGTCTCAAAGAGCAGTTTGCGGAACCGGTAGTAAATATCCTGATCTTCATTGCAGATGAACCGCGAGAACGGTTGCTTGACCAGTGCCACCCGCGCTGTGGCCAGCAAGCTGGCGGCGCTGAGGTTGGCTTGCATAATCAGACCCGACTCGGAAACGGTGCAATAACCCACCGGCGCCAAGTCATAGAGGTCAAAATAATGTGCCCGTGAGGCGTCCAATTCCACCTGCGCCCGGCGTAGTTCCTCGTTCTGCATTTCCAGTTCGATCTGGTGCACGCGTAACTCGTGCACCATCTGCCGTGTGGCTTCAGGCGAGAACTCCTCAAGGCGATCCGACGACTGTACCGCATTTGCACGAGCGCGCTCCTCGGCCTGATGACGTAGTATCCGACCGGCACTTGCCGACGGGACATCGTACGCGTGTTGTTTATCCTTGACGGTCATCGCGCGCCTCCAGCGATGGCCCGTTCAGTCGTGGCAATCGCGTACATCTGACCGGCCACATTGAACAATGCGGTGGCGGTCAACCAGACCTCTACGACCACACCGTCTTTGGTGATGCGTTGGGTACGATACGGCTCCAGAACTTCAGACAGACTGAGCTGATGCACCTTGGCCAGAGCGTCCTCGCGCAGGCCCTGCGGAATCCGGTCGTGGATGTTCATCAACAGCGCTTCCGTTTCACTCCAGCCGTACATTCTCACCGCACCCGGGTTCCAGGCCAGGGTGCGGCCCTCCAGATCCTGCACGGTGATGGCATCGTGCGCATCGCGTAAGACCACCGCCAGACGGAGCAGTTCATTGGCTTTTTGCAGTGCCTCACGAGTCTGCACCGTCTCCGTGATGTTCACAAAAGAGATCACGGCGCCTTCGATGACGTTATCGAGCGTACGGTAGGGCTGGATGCGCATCGTGTACCACTGGCCCTCGGTGGTCTGCACCTCAAGCTCTTGGGGGATCAGGGTGTTGAGCACGGCTTGCGTATCCACCATCAGACGGTCGTAGCCCACCAGATTGGAGACGATGTGCGCCACCGGCCGCCCCACGTCGGAGAGGATCAGGTTGATGATCCCGCTGGCGGCGGGGGTGAAGCGCAGGACGTGCAGTTGATGATCGACAAAGACGGTAGCGATGCCGGTACCGGCCAGCAGGTTATTCATGTCGTTATTGGCTCGCGACAGATCCACCACCTTGGTTTGCAACTCAGTGTTAACCGTCGCCAGTTCTTCGTTGACCGACTGTAATTCTTCCTTGGAGGTCTCCAGTTCCTCGTTGGTGGATTGCAACTCTTCGTTCACTGACTGCATTTCCTCGTTCGAGGACTTGAGCTCTTCGTTGGAACTCTCCAGTTCCTGATGGGTGCTCTGAAGGTATTCGTCCTTGGCCCGCAGTTCAGCCTTGAGCGCGGCGATGCGCGCCTCGACGTCCGACTCGGGGCCGTCCGCGCCAGTGGTGGCCGGCAAGGCAGCCAGCAGCAGCGATTCATGATCGAGGGCAGGCACTTCCTCCAGAATGACCAGGAACAGAGGCGATTCAATCGACTCAGGCGTCGTTAGCGGACGAATGCTCAGGTTGACCCGGGTGAAGTGGCCATTGGTTTTGACATTCACCCCCGGGCAGTGCACGATCACTTTTTTTCCGACCGCCTTGTGCAGGGCCATGCTCAGGTCGCGGCGCAGACCTTCGCGGGCCATCTTCAGGATGTTGCTGACACCCACTTCGCCTGGGGCGAGCTCCAGGTACATTCCGGTGTGCCCATGCAGATAAAGGATATCGCCCTGGTCATTAACCAGCGCGCCGGCCGGGGCAATCTGCTGTAAGAGAGCCTGTTCGGTCAGTTCGCGCAGGGGCAGTTTTATAGGGAATGCTGTCTTGGTGGTGCCCCGCGGCCGCACCACACCCACCCCCTCCTTCGCCATCATGGGCGGCAGAAAGCGCCCCACAGCCGTGCGCTGCACACCCTGATAGTTTTCCTTGCGTTGATACAGCTTCGATTTGCGGTCGAGCACGGCAAACAGCTCGAGAAAATCGCCGACGCCTTCGGAGGTGCCGAGAAACAGGATGCCGCCTGGTTTTAACGCATAGTGGAACAAGGGAATGAGCTTCTTCTGCAACTCCGCGCCGAGATAAATCAGGAGGTTGCGGCAACTGATCAGATCGAGCTTGGAGAAGGGCGGATCCTTGATCACGTCCTGCTCGGAAAAGACCAGCATATCGCGCAGCGCTTTGTTGATGCGGTACGCGCTACCTTCGGGAACGGCCGTAAAGAAGCGCGCAAGCCGTTCCGGTGACATGTCGGCGGCGATGCTGGATGGATAGAGGCCGGCACGCGCCGTGGCGATGGCCCGGCTGTCAATGTCGGTGGCGAAGACCTGCACAGTGTAGCTTTGCTTGAGCGCTTCCATGCGCTCCTGCAGGAGAATGGCTAGGGAATAGGCTTCCTCGCCGGTGGAACATCCCGTCGACCAGACGCGAACCACGCCACCTGCCGGCCGGTCGGCGAAGAGTTTGGGGATGACTTCGACCTCAAGTACCCGGAAGGCCTCCGGATCGCGGAAGAAATTGGTTACACCGATCAACAGGTCGCGAAACAGCGCCTCTACCTCGGCAGGTGTCTGCTGCAAATACTTGACGTAACTGTCGATCGCCTCGACCTGGTGCACGGCCATGCGCCGTTCGATGCGGCGTTGGATGGTGCTTGGTTTGTAATGGGAGAAGTCGTGGCCGGTCTGGGCGCGCAGCAGGATGAAGATTTTCTTTAGCGCACCGTCGGTCTTGGGTGTATGAATGGTGGCGGACTGGCTGAGTTTACCGAAGGCGTGAGCGGTGTAGGCGATGAGTTGGGCCGGCATTTCGGCCGGCGGCAGTTCGTAGTCCACCAGGCCGGTGGCGATGGCGCTGCGCGGCATACCGTCGAACTCGGTGGATTCAGGGTTCTGCGCCATGACCATGCCGCCCTCGCCCTTGATGGCGCGTACGCCCAGGGTACCGTCGCTGCCGGTGCCGGTAAGTACGATGCCGATGCCCCGTTCGCGCTGGTCCTGGGCGAGCGAGCGAAAGAAGAAGTCAATCGGCAGGCGCTGGCCGCGCGGCGCAGAGGGTTCGAGCAAGTGCAGCGTGCCATTGAGAAACGCCATGTCGTGGTTGGGCGGAATGATGTAGGCGCAGTTGGCGTGTACCGCCATGCCATCCTCGACCTCGAAGACCTGCATACGGGTGTAGCGCCGGATGAGGTCGGAGAGGATGCTCTTGTGGTCCGGCGCCAGATGTTGCACCAGCACAAAAGCCATGCCCGGATCGGTGTCGGTGGGCATGCCGGAGAAAAAGGCTTCAAACGCCGCCAGCCCACCAGCCGAAGCGCCGATGCCGACGATGGGAAAGGAGGTATCCGGGGCCGTTTCGGACGGCTCGACGGAGCTGAGCGACGGCTCAATTGATTGAGGTTTGGCTTTTTTGCTTGCTTTATTGGAGTTCATGATTCTTCCCTAGCACCTGGCGTGTACATCCGCTAAGCATAGTACGCTATCCAGGGTTTAGTGATCGCTTCTGCAGCCGAAACGGGAGCGCTAAAGAGCGTTGACGTCCCATAAAACCGACCGATGTGAAAGGTAATAGATACCGGCATCTATGGTAACGCGGGAATCGGGCCAAGATCGTCGATTAACTCCCAGTGTGGCATCAGAAAAGAAAAAGCCCCGTAACTCATTGAATTACGGGGCTTGATTTGGGGCGACGTACGGGGCTCGAACCCGTGACCCTTGGAATCACAATCCAATGCTCTACCAACTGAGCTAACACCGCCATTGTTCTGGCACGCCCGGCGAGACTCGAACTCACAACCCCCGGCTTAGAAGGCCGGTGCTCTATCCGGTTGAGCTACGGGCGCAAATCACGAGACTGTCGGGGTTATTTCCCTTCAGCACCGCTTCTTGATACGTTTAAAACTGGTCGGGGCGGTGGGATTCGAACTCACGACCCTCTGCTCCCAAAGCAGATGCGCTACCAGGCTGCGCTACGCCCCGAAGAAGGGCGCATTCTACAGATTGGCCCTGACAAGGTCAATCGCGTGCTGAGTTTTTGTCGAGGTTTTTTTCAGCCACCGCTGATCTCTGCTCGAATCCAAAAGACACAAGAGAAAAAACTTTCAAAAATGTGGCGCTGGAGGCTGGGTACACTACAATTCGAAAATCGGATTTTTTAAATTTCATTGATTGCTTGCAGTGTTCCGCGATTTCTGATATTAAGTCGCCTCTTTGCAAAAACAACTGGATGGTTTCTGAATATGCCCGAAGATTTGCTCCACAAACAATTCGCCCCCTACGTTGCCAAAAAAGGCGAGGAATACATGAGCGAAAGGCAACTGGCTCATTTCCGCACCATGCTCGAAACACTCAAGGCCGAACTGATGAGTGATATCGAGCGTACGGTTCACACCATGCAGGACGAAGCGACCGTTTTCGCTGACCCCAACGACCGCGCGAGTCAGGAAACCGACATCGCGATTGAACTGCGTAACCGCGACCGCGAACGCAAGCTGATCAAGAAAATTGAAGAAACGATAGCGCACATCGAAAGCGGCGACTACGGCTATTGCAATGGCTGTGGCGTCGATATTGGCATCAAGCGCCTCGAAGCCCGCCCGACGGCAACACTCTGCATCGACTGCAAGACGCTTGAGGAAGTCCGCGAAAGACAGGTCGCCAAGTAAGCGGCCATTTGATACCGGCTAAATCGACGATAAATTTCGTCGCTCAAACAAAAAGGACGCCGTAGCGTCCTTTTTGTTGCCCTGCAGAATATGCTTTACTGCTGCGGTGCCACCGGCGTTGCAGCAATCCCGCCCTCTTCCACGGTCACTGCCTTCATCGACAGACGTACACGGCCTTTTTCATCGGCCTCAAGCACTTTGACTCGAACTTTCTGACCTTCCTTGATGTAATCAGCAACAGCATTGACACGCTCGTTGGCAATCTGGGAAATGTGCAGCAAACCATCGCGACCCGGCAGGATGCTGACAATGGCACCAAAGTCGAGCAGTTTGAGCACAGTGCCTTCATAGATCTTGCCCACTTCGACGTCGGCGGTAATCGCTTCAATGCGCGCCTTGGCGGCATTGGCAGCGTCACCACTCACCGATGCGATGGTGATCGTACCGTCTTCCTTGATGTCAATGGTCGTGCCGGTTTCTTCGGTGATGGCGCGAATGACGGCGCCACCCTTGCCGATCACGTCGCGGATTTTCTCCGGATTGATCTTCATCGTGTACAGGCGCGGTGCGTAGGTCGACACTTCTTCGCGCGGACCGGCCGCCGAACTCTGCATTTGCGCGAGGATGTGCAAGCGCGCTTCCTTGGCTTGTGCCAGCGCAACCTGCATGATTTCCTTGGTGATGCCCTGAATCTTGATGTCCATTTGCAGCGCGGTAATACCCGTATCGGTACCGGCCACTTTGAAGTCCATGTCGCCGAGGTGATCTTCGTCGCCGAGGATGTCAGTAAGAACGGCGAAACGGTTGCCATCCTTGATCAGCCCCATGGCGATACCAGCCACGTGCGACTTGAGCGGCACACCCGCATCCATCAGCGCCAGTGAAGAACCGCAGACGGAAGCCATCGAACTTGAGCCGTTGGATTCGGTGATCTCGGAAACCACACGCATGGTGTAGGAGAAGTCTTCCGGCTTCGGCAAGACGGCGATCATTGCGCGCTTGGCCAGACGGCCGTGACCGATTTCGCGACGTTTCGGCGTACCGACACGACCGCATTCGCCGGTGGCGTAAGGCGGGAAGTTGTAATGGAGCATGAAGCGCTCACGGTACTCGCCGGCAAGCGCATCAATGATCTGTTCGTCACGGCCGGTACCCAGCGTGGCCACAACCAGCGCCTGCGTTTCGCCACGGGTAAACAGTGCCGAACCGTGGGTGCGCGGCAAAACGCTGGAACGAATGGCAATCGGACGAACGGTGCGCGTTGTCTCGGAAATCACCGAGTCCAACGGCTCGTCGTCGATGGCCACCGTCTGCGGCACTTCGCTGTCGC
>JANNNT010000341.1:0-1916 GCA_031398685.1 Rhodocyclaceae bacterium
TTCCAGACAGCGCTTTGGACAACTCTTCTACAAGGCGAGCGGAATCATGAAAAAAGCAACCCTACCGATTGATGATTCTTAATGTGCACTCTAGGTATCGTCTTGGTCATTCCCAAACGCGCCTGTTACACGAATAAATTCCATTTTTCTGGTCAAATTGCCTCGTCGGCAATCACCTCTGCGACAAATAAAAACCATGCGTTGAAGCCCACAACATCTAGGGAGAACTGCGATGCAGGACAGAGAAGCACATGCCAAACCGGCTGAGGAGCTGGTCAGCAGTTTCCAGACCCACCTTGAACGCGGTCTGACCCAGCCCGAGGCGCAGGCGCGACTCGGCAAGTTCGGTGCCAATGAGCTGAGCGAGCGGCCGCGGCCAGGTTTTCTTGCCCTGATCTGGGATCAATTCAACAATTACCTGGTGGTCATTCTGATCGTCGCCGCAGCAGTTTCGCTGGCGCTCGGCGAGTATGTTGATTCCATCGCCATCATGGTTATCGTGGTACTCAACGCGGTGGTCGGTGTCATCCAGGAATCGAAGGCAGAACAGGCGCTTGAGGCGCTGAAAAAAATGGCCGCTCCGAATGCGCAAGTCATGCGGGACGGCCAGCAGAGGACGATTCCTGGCCGCGAGATCGTCGCCGGCGACATTATCCTGCTCGAAGCCGGAAACTATGTTCCGGCGGATCTGCGTCTGGTCGAGACCATCAATCTCAAAATCGAGGAGGCTTCGCTGACGGGAGAATCGGTTCCCGTGGAGAAGAATTCCGGGGTGGTGCTGGACAAGGAAATTCCGCTCGGCGACCGCAAGAACACGGCCTTCATGGGCACGCTGATCACCTACGGACGAGGGCGTGGTCTGGTGACGGGAACGGGCATGAACACCCAGATCGGGCTTATCGCCGAAATGATCCAGTCATTCGAGACCGAAGACACGCCGCTGCAGAAAAGGCTTGAGCATCTGGGCAAGGTTCTCGGAACGGCGTGCCTGGCCGTCTGCGCGCTGGTATTCATTTACGGACTGTTCCGGGACACGCACCTCGCCGAGGCTCTGAATGGCGGCTTTCTGAATTATCTGGAGGCCGAGAAGAAGGACATCATCAATCTGTTCATGACGGCGGTGAGCCTTGCCATCGCTGCCGTTCCTGAAGGACTTCCGGCCATCGTGACCATCTGCCTTGCCCTCGGGATGCAGCGGATGATCAAGCACAATGCGCTGATCCGAAAACTCCCCGCTGTCGAAACGCTTGGCTGCGCCACCGTGATCTGCTCCGACAAGACGGGCACCCTGACGCAGAATGAGATGACCGTGGTTCAGGGGTGGGCGGGAGGAAAACGCTTCCGCATCACGGGCGAAGGCTACAGCCCGAGCGGCGAGTTCTTCATGGGCAACGACCCCTTCGATCCACGCAGCGATTTGGACGCGGCGCTCCTGCTGCACGGGGCGTTGGTCTGCAACGATGCGAAACTTGACGAAAAAAGCGACGAGGCCGGCAAGCGTTCGTGGCAAATCATCGGCGATCCGACCGAAGGGGCCTTGATCGTTGCTGCCGCCAAGAGCGGATACCGGCGTGCCGAGCTGGAAAAAGCGCTGCCCCGGATTCAGGAGATTCCTTTCGACTCTGACCGAAAGCGGATGAGCACAATTCACCGCATTGATGGCGCGCAGGTTCAGACGGTCCTCGCCGGTCTCGGTTCGCCGCCGCTCATCGCCTTTATCAAGGGCGCGCCCGATGTCATCCTCGACCTCTGCGGCCAGCAACTGGGCTCTGGCCAGGCCGTCAACCTGACGGAGGCGATGCGTGAGCACATACTCAAGCAAAATCACGACATGGCGAGCAGCGCGCTGCGCGTGCTCGCCGTGGCCTATCGGCCATTGCAGGAGGTTCCGGCCAGTCTGACCCCGGAAACCGTCG
>JANNNT010000354.1:0-9507 GCA_031398685.1 Rhodocyclaceae bacterium
GGTCAGCATGGTCGAGCACATGCGGCGGGAAATCGAGTCGCTGGGCGGCCAAATCCGTTTCGAGAGCCGCGTCACCGGCCTGCACATCGAGAACGACCATGTGCGTGGCGTGCGCCTCGCCAGCGGCGAGGAAATCGCCGCCAGCCAGGTCGTCCTGGCGCTCGGCCACAGCGCGCGCGATACCTTCGAGATGCTGCACGCCACGGGCGTATTCATGGAAGCCAAGCCCTTCTCGGTGGGCTTCCGCATCGAACACCCGCAATCGCTGATCGACAAGGCACGCCTGGGCCCGAATGTTGGCAATCCGCTACTCGGCGCGGCCGACTACAAGCTCATTCATCACGCGACCAATGGCCGCGCGGTGTATAGCTTCTGCATGTGCCCCGGAGGCCAGGTGGTGGCCGCCACCTCGGAGCGCAATTGCGTGGTGACCAACGGCATGAGCCAGTATTCACGTGCCGAGCGCAATGCCAACGCCGGCCTCGTCGTCAATGTGTCACCCGAGGATTTTTCAGACACGACCAATCATCCGCTCGCCGGCATAAGCTTTCAGCGAAAACTCGAAGGCCGGGCTTTCGAACTGGGCGGCGGCACGTACAATGCGCCAGCGCAACTCGTCGGCGATTTTCTCGCCGGACGTCCCTCAACCCGCCTCGGGGCGGTCATCCCGTCGTATCAGCCCGGCGTACACCTGACCGACCTGTCCACCGCGCTTCCGGGCTTCGCCATCGCCGCAATCCGCGAAGCACTGCCCGCCTTCGGACGCCAGATCAGGGGCTTCGACCTGCCCGACGCCGTGCTCACCGGCGTCGAAACGCGCACCTCCTCACCGCTGCGCATCACGCGCGGCGAGGATTACCAGAGTTTGAACGTGAAAGGTCTGTATCCGGCCGGTGAAGGCGCCGGTTACGCTGGTGGCATCCTCTCGGCCGGCATTGACGGCATCAGAATTGCCGAAGCCGTAGCGTTGCATGCTTGAGCGAAGAAACCTCGAGCCGGATTCCATCAGGTTGTGTACACCCTGTGCCCCTGAACCGTTGGCGGGAAATACTGTCTCTTGAACAGAGCCAACTGATAGAATTCGCATTTACGTGTTTGTTTCCCCTGGAGATTTTTCGTGAGCCAAACTGTCGACCTGATCAAAGCGATCCGCACAGGCCTACTTTCCGAAGTTATCGCTGCTCTTGATGCCGGTGCTCAAGTCGAACTTCACGACGGCCAGGGCGACCCGGGTCTTCCGCTGGCAATGGCCTGCTTCATGGGCCACGCCGAAATTGTGCGCGAACTGGCGATCCGCGGGGCGAAGGTCAACTATACGAACAACATGGAGCCGACATCGCCTCTGTCCATGGCGCTGCGCAACGGAAAAACCGAGGTCATTAAAATTCTGATCGAGTTTGGCGCCGAAGTTCCGCACGGCGTAAAGACCGGGCTGTCGGACCAGGAGTTGATGCTGGCGCGATGGAAAGCCCAGCATTTCGGCGCAAGCCACTCGACGAACAAAGGCGCCTCCGAATCACCGGTCATCGAAGAAATCCAGATGGTTGGCTGTTATGGAACGGACACCGGCGTTCTGGAGGCCGATGTGATGCGCTATGCACGGGAACTGGGCGGCAAGAAATAAGGCGATTCCCGGCTGGCGGGACTACGATGAAATCCGACGATCTTCTGCGCCTGGTCACCCTCGCCATGCCCTTCGGCAAACACAAGGGGCGCCTCATCGCCGACCTGCCCGGCAACTACCTCAACTGGTTCGCCCGCGAAGGCTTTCCGCCCGGAGAACTGGGCAAGCTTCTTGCCCTGATGCATGAACTCGATCACAACGGCTTGTCATCGCTGCTTGATCCCTTGCGCCCTCGAACGACTGGCACACGGCCGAAACCCTCCATTTCGATACGTCCATAAATCCGGTAACCGCCTTGATGTAGTTGCTGAACGGCGTGTTGAATGGATGGGTGAACCCGATTCCGGCGCAAGAGTGCGCCACCGGTGATCAGAGTGCAGTGGTTGCACCATTTGTCGCACCTGCTCATACTTATTCCTTGGCGGCAACCACTCAACCCGGAGGAAAACCATGAACATGACCATCACTTCAAGTGCTTTTGCTCACAACGGTTCGATCCCAAAACAGTACACGTGCGAAGGCAAGGATATTTCCCCACAACTCGCCTGGAATGCTGTCCCTGCAGACGCCAAGAGCCTGGTCTTGATTGTCGACGACCCCGATGCGCCCGACCCGGCAGCGCCGCGCATGACCTGGGTCCATTGGCTGCTGTATAACCTGCCTGCCAGTTGCACCGGGCTGTCCGAGGCGATACAGGCACTGCCTCCCGGCACGCTGGACGGGCTGAACGACTGGAAGCGCGCGGGTTACGGCGGGCCTTGCCCGCCGATCGGTCGGCACCGCTACTTCCATAAACTCTACGCGCTGGATGTCGTGTTGCCCGACCTGAAAATCCCGACGAAAAAGGTCCTGGAGCAAGCTATGAAAGGGCACATCATTGCGGAAACCCAGCTCGTTGGCACCTATCAAAAAGGGTAATGACTTCAATGCCCCTGCCCCGCATGACCCGATGAACATCACGGCGCAAACGGCATGAAATTCGTAACCTTTCCCTCCGGAGAAAAAGTCCCGGCACTGGGGATGGGGACTTGGCACATGGGTGATCGCCGGGACCGGCGAAGTGCGGAAATAAGAAGCCTGCAGCGTGGCATCGAGTTGGGGATGAGTCTGATCGATACGGCTGAGATGTATGGGGAAGGTGCAGCCGAAACGCTGGTCGGCGAAGCCATCGCCGGACGCCGGGAACAGGTCTTTCTGGTCAGCAAGGTGTATCCCCACAATGCCACCGGAGAAGGCACGATCGCGGCATGTGAACGGAGTCTGGCGCGGCTCGGCACCGATCATCTCGACGTGTACCTGCTCCACTGGCGCGGAAACGTACCTTTCGGCGAAACCATCGGAGCCTTTGAACGTTTGCAGCGCGATGGGAAAATTCGCCACTGGGGCGTCAGCAACCTGGACCCGGCGGACATGGCCGAACTGTATTCGACGCCGGGCGGAAACAGCGTGGCAACCGATCAGGTGCTCTACAACCTGACTCGACGAGGCATCGAATGGGATCTGCTGCCCTGGTGTTCCGAGCGGGGGATTCCGGTGATGGCCTACTCGCCCATCGAACAAGCCAGCGTATTGCTGGATCCACGCCTGCGGAAACTGGCAAAGGAAATCAACCAGTCTCCCGCACAAATTGCCTTGGCCTGGCTTTTGTCGCGGAACGATGTGATTGCCATACCAAAAGCTTCGCAACATTCGCATGTTGATGAAAACCACGGCGCGCTTGACTGTGTACTGAATCAGGACGTGATGGACAGGCTTGATGCAATTTTCCCGCCCCCGCGCCGTGCAGGATCTCTGGAAATGCTTTGAGCGCGGCCGGCGTTGTTCAGTTGCTGCAGGAAACTCCACCACCGCCTTTTTTCATACCCAGCTTGAGCATGATCATTTCGGCCGGGCAGAAGCGGGTGAAGCCGCTCTGGAACAGATTGGCGCCGACAAAGACGGTGAACCACAGGAAGTTTTTCGAAACGAAAAGCGGACTGCCTTCAACACCGAGGGCAAGCGAGATCAGGATGAAAGCTCCGGCCATAATGCGGATGGCGCGTTCGACGGTCATGAGGTGTACTCCTTCTTGAATACAGCGAAATAAAGCACGGGAATCACCACCAGTGTAAGCACGGTGGAGACAAAGATACCAAAGATCAGGCTAATTGCCAGCCCGTTGAAAATCGGGTCGTCGAGAATGAACAGCGCGCCGAGCATGGCGGCCAGCCCGGTCACCGCAATCGGCTTGGCGCGCACGGCGGCGGACTGAATCACCGCTTCGGCAAAGTCCATTCCACTGGCGGCCTGCTTCCTGATGAAGTCGACGAGCAGGATCGAATTGCGCACAATGATGCCGGCCAGCGCGATCATGCCGATCATCGAGGTGGCCGTGTATTGGCTGCCGAGCAGCGCATGACCGGGCATGACGCCAATGATGGTTAGCGGGATCGGCGCCATGATGATCAGCGGCACGAGATAGCTCTTGAAATGCGCCACCACCAGCAGGTAGATGAGGATCAGGCCGACGCCGTAGGCGATGCCCATGTCGCGGAAAGTCTCGTAGGTGATCTGCCACTCGCCATCCCACTTGATGCTGTAGCCGGCGTAGGGATCGACCGGCTGCCTGATGAACCACTCGCCCAGGGTACCGCCCTGTTCCAGCGGCTTGTCGGCGATATCGCCGCGCGCGTCGAACATGCCGTAGAGCGGCGAATCGAGCGTGCCACCCATGTCGCCGAAAACGTAAACCACCGGTAGCAGATCCTTGTGAAAGATCGTCTTTTCGCGCGGCCGTTCACGCACCTCGACCACTTCGGAAACCGGAACCAATTGCCCTTCCCTTGAACGAACCTTGAGCTTGAGCAAGGCATCGAGCGAACTCTGCTTCTCGGCGGCCAGCGTGAGACGCACCGGAATCTCGAACTTCGATTCGGTGTTGTGCACCGGAGTCACGTCCTCGCCGGCCAGCCCCATGCGCACCACGTCGACGATGTCGCTCTGCGCCACGCCAAGCAATGCGGCTTTGCTTTGCAGCACATGCAGCACCGTCTTGTTGGCATCGGCCTGTACCGAATCGTCAACCGCGAAGAGGTCCGGCGTGTTTTCCAGCACCTTGCGCACGCCTTTGGCCACGGCGATCTGCCCCGTGTAATCGGGGCCGTACACCTCGGCGACAATCGGCGACATCACCGGCGGGCCGGGCGGCACTTCAACCACCTTGGCATTGCCGCCGGCCTTGCGGCCAATGGTTTCGACCGCCTCACGCACGGAACTGGCGATATCGTGGCTCGCTCGCGAGCGATTCGTCTTGTCGGCCAGGTTGACCTGAAGGTCACCCGACTCCGGTGCTGAGCGCAGATAGTACTGACGCACCAGACCGTTGAAATTGATCGGGCTGGCCGTACCGGCGTAGGCTTGGTAATTCACGACTTCGGGCACCTTGACGACTTCGGCCCCAATCTCGCGCAACACCCGTACCGTCTCCTCCAGCGGGGTGCCCACGGGCATGTCGAGCACGATCTGGAATTCGCTCTTGTTGTCGAACGGCAGCATCTTGAGCACCACAAGCTTGAAGCCCGCCAGCGACACCGAGCCGAGGATCAGCAGGATGATGAGCAGCAGCAGTTTCATGCGCGCGCCGCCGCCTTTGGCCGGATCGAGGAAGGGGGTAAGCACGCGGCGGAAAACGCGTTCCAGTTTCCCGTTCTGCTTCACACTTCCTGCGCTTGTCTCCGCGTGCCCCGCCGCCTCTGTGCTTAAGGCCGGTTGATGCGATTTCATCAACCGTACCGCTAGCCACGGCGTAACGACAAAGGCCACGGCCAGTGAGATCAGCATGCCCATCGACGAGTTGATCGGGATCGGGCTCATGTACGGCCCCATCAGGCCGGTAACGAAGGCCATCGGCAACAGGGCGGCAATCACCGTAAAAGTGGCGAGAATGGTCGGTCCGCCGACTTCGTCAACGGCATCGGGGATAATTTCCAGCAGCGGCTTTTCGGGGTACAGGGCCTGCCAACGGTGGATGTTTTCGACGACCACGATGGCATCGTCGACCAGGATGCCGATCGAGAAAATCAGCGCAAAGAGCGATACGCGATTGAGCGTGAAGCCCCACGCCCACGAGGCAAAAAGCGTTGCCGCCAAAGTCAGCGAAACTGCCACTCCGACAATCAGCGCCTCGCGCCTTCCCAGCGCAAAGAACACCAGCAGCACAACAAAAGCGGTGGCAAAGGCCAGTTTGCCGATCAACTTTTGCGCCTTGTCGGTCGCCGTTTCGCCGTAGTTGCGAGTGACCGTCACTTCAACCCCCTCGGGGATCACCGTTCCCTTGAGCGATTCCACCCGAGCGATCACCCCGTTGGCCACATCGGCCGCATTGACCCCCGGTTTCTTCGAAATCTGTACGGTAACCGCAGGAACTTCACCCTCCTTGCTGCCAAACCACACGTAGTTTCCCGGCTGATCCGGGCCATCCTCGACGCGCGCCACATCGCCCATGAACACGGGCTTGCGCTGGCCGGCCTCACCGCGCACGGCCACCACGAGTTGCCGGACGTCGGCGGCCGATTCGAGGTACGTGCCGGTCTGCACCAGCACTTCACGGTTAGCGGCGACCAGGCTACCTGAAGATTGCGATGCATTGCTGACTTTAAGTGCCGCCGAGAGGTCCTGCGGCGTCAGGCCAAAGGCGTTCATGCGCTCGCTATCCATCACCACGCGAATGACGTGATCCGGCCCACCAATCGTCGAAATGTCGCGCGTTCCCTTGATTCGTTTGAATTCGACTTCGGATGCGCGTGCGACCTGCTGCAAGTCAAAGGCCGAGCGATTTTCATCGGTCGTCCAGAAGGTCAGCGCGACGATCGGCACATCGTCGATGCCCTTCGGCTTGACGATCGGCTCGAGCACGCCAAGGTTGGGCGGCAACCAGTCGCGATTGGAATGCACGGTATCGTAGAGCCGCACAATCGCGTCGTTGTATTTGACGCCGACGTCGAACTGCACGGTGATGACCGCCATGCCGGGACGCGATACCGAGAACACATGCTCGATGCCGGACATGCGCGAGAAGACCTGCTCGGCCGGCGTCGCCACCAGATTCTCCACGTCCTTGGCCGACGCTCCGGGGAAGGGAACGAAGACGCTGGCCATGGTCACATCGATCTGCGGCTCCTCTTCACGCGGGGTGACGAGCGTGGCAAAGAGGCCCATCAACAGTGCGCTGAGCGCCAGCAGGGGCGTCATCTGTGAGGCCTGGAAGAATTTTGCGATGCGGCCGGAAATACCCATTGGTTGCTTACTTTTCCTTGAGTTTCATGATGCCGAGAGCCTTCATCACGATTTTTTTACAGACCGGTTCGGAGGTGCCCTTCTAGAGCTTGTGCATGAAGTACTTTTCAAAGGCGACCTTCGCCGCATGCCCTACCGGTCGTGCGAAAACCGGTTCACGTTTCGCGGCGTCTCCCACTCGCCTTTCGCCTGCAACGCATGATCAACGTGGCAAATCGACTGGGGATGCCCCAAACGCCCAAGCCCTTCAATTTCGTCAAAAGCCAGTTTCGGGCCGGTGGCAATGACCAGGAAATTGTAATCAAGGCGGCAGCCGTCGCCCAGTTCAAGTCCATTTTCTTCCGGGAACACGCGCTTGACGCCCGCCGGATCGAAATCGATTTTTCGATTGGCCAGCAAGGGAGCGATCTCAAGTTCGATCTCCTCGCGCTTGCGCCAATCGACGGCCACCCAGGGGTTGGAGGGAACAAAATGAAACGTTGTGGTGTTCGCTACAACCGTGACCCCATCTTCAGGTCGTGCAATTTCGCGCATTTCGAAAGCCATCGGCAACCCGCCAATGCCGACACCGATAATTGCGATGTGAGCCATTTATCACTCCTCGATGGTTTGGCCCGCGTTCTGGGAGGCGGGATCAGTGGATGCTGCTTCGGCTGCACTGGGTTGCACTTTATTTGCGTTTCTTATTTGCTCTTTGCCTGGTTGGCGGTTGATTTCAAGGCGATCCCGGCCTTGATCGGTTCAAGCACGACACGCTCGCCACTCGTCAAACCAGCCAGCACCTCAATTTCATTCCCCGCTGACATTTCGCCAAGACGCAATTGCCGCAGCGATACGGTGGCCTCTTCGTTTTGCACGTAGACCGCGGCCACTTCGCCTCGGCGCACAACCGCCGCCGCGGGAACGGTCATGCGTTGGGCACGGCCGATGACGAAATGCACACGGGCAAACATTCCGGGAATCACGTTTTTGAGATCAGCAGGCAAGCCGACGCGCACCTGTGAAACGTGCGTTGCCGCATCGGCCGTCGGCAAGAGCGTGACGGCCGTCGCATCGGCCCATTGCTTCAGGTCGGGAAACTCGACTTTGGCCTGCTTCACGCCACGCATCTGCGGCAATTGATACTGCGGAATGCTGGCTGTGACCCGCAAACCCTCTGGATCGTAAATTGTCAGCAATGACCGGCCCGGCGCTGCCGTTTCCCCCTGTTCGATAAGGCGCTGTGCGACAACGCCTGAAATGGGCGCGGTTACGCTGGCGTACCCCAGACTGACTCCGGCCTGCCCGCGCGTCGCCTGGGCAGCCTCGAAATCAGCCTTGGCTTTATCCAGCGCAGCCGCACTGATGAAGTTCTGTTTGTGCAGATTCTTCATTCGTTCGTAATTGGCCTTGGCGTTGATGTACTGCGCTGACGCCCCGGCCGCAACTTCACTCGCTTCGCGCGAATCAATTCGCAACAGCAGATCGCCCTTCTTGACCACTTGCCCAGCGTCAACCCGCATCTCAATGACGCGACCTGATATCTGCGCGGTCAGCGTTGTCTGTGTCACCGATACGACGGTGGCCTCAACCGGCAGGGTCAAAACCACGGGGTGCGGCTGCACGACGATCGTCGGCAAAGCTTGAGCCCGCGCAGCGGAGCTTGCCAAAAGCGCGATCAACGCAGCGCTCACGCTCGTAAGGGGTAAACTTGGTTTCCTTTTCATATACATTAGAATATTATAATGTATGAATAAACGCAAGCGTTTGACACCACCCTGAGTACTCTTTTCCATAGTTCCTATCGTGCATATCTTCAACAAAATCACGGGCCGTTCGCATCGATGGAATGCGCCGATCGTTATGAA
This sequence comes from Rhodocyclaceae bacterium, assembly GCA_031398685.1. Taxonomy (GTDB): domain Bacteria; phylum Pseudomonadota; class Gammaproteobacteria; order Burkholderiales; family Rhodocyclaceae; genus Propionivibrio. The sequence goes on from JANNNT010000354.1 coordinate 8,746, forward strand.
GCGGGGAAACACGCCTTCATAATTCACTCATCATTTCCCGCCCTGGAAACGACAAAGCCTCCAGTTCATGGAGGCTTTGTCGGGAGTTTTGCGAACTCCTTGGTGCACACCAACCCCGTGAAGCCGGGCAGGCCTCTCAGGGGCTGGAATCACACGCTGATCAGCGGTACTCTTCCCACTTGATATTACGCATGTCTCCGTTGCGCACGAACTGACGGTGCATCGCCAGCCCCAGCGACAAGGACATCGGCTCATGGCTACCGGGATCAACCAGCCTCAGATAGTCGCGCAACTGCTCCTTGTAATCCGGATGTGCGCAATTGTCGATGATCAGCTTTGCCCGCTCAAGCGGATCCTTCCCGCGCAAATCGGCCACGCCTTGCTCGGTCACCACGATCTGTACTGAGTGTTCGCTGTGGTCCATGTGCGACGCCAGGGGAACGATCGAAGAAATTTTTCCGCCCTTGGCCGTCGACGGACACGAGAAAATCGACAGGTAGGCATTCCGCGTGAAATCGCCCGACCCGCCAATGCCGTTCATCATTGTCTTGCCCATCACGTGTGTCGAGTTCACGTTGCCGCCGAGGTCGATCTCGATTGCTGTATTCATCGAGATAATCCCCAATCGCCGCACGATCTCGGGATGGTTGGAGATTTCCTGCGGACGCAGAATGATACGGCGCTTGTAGTAGTCGATATCGCCCGTCACCTTCCGCATGGCCGCCGGGCTCAGTGTCAGCGCGCAAGTTGAAGCAAATGTGC
>JANNNT010000383.1:0-10738 GCA_031398685.1 Rhodocyclaceae bacterium
CAACCTGCTGTTCGAGAATCGTCTGCATCTGGATGAAAAAAACCTGCGGCAGTATGCCGAAAAGGCGGAACTTGACATGGCACTCTACGACGACGAAATGGACAAGCACGTGCACTTGCAGCGAATTCAGGAAGCCATTGAGAGTGGCAAACGCAGCCAGGTGCGCGCGACACCAACCTTTTTTGTAAATGGCATCATGCACGACGTTTCGTACGGGATCGAGCATTTGCAACCGGCAATCGAAGCCGTGTTGCGTGGTTAGCCGCAAAGAGACGTCATGAAATCAGCGTTTGCCCGCTGGATCTCATGGCCTCAATTGGATTGATCGCACCCCCGAGCCGGAGAATTCAGCCAATGCACACTGAATAGGCGCTCCGGGTCGGTCCAGAAAGTTCCAGGCCGAAAGCCGGCTTTCACGGCCAAGTCGCGGAAGCCCTTGATGGTGAACTTGTGCGAGTTCTCGGTGTGGATGGTGTCGCCCTCATCGAACTGAAGTTCTTCGTCTCCGAGCTGAACCGTTTGCGCTCGGCGACTGACCAGATACATCTCGATGCGACGCTCGAGCGGATTGTACGTGGCGTGATGCACGAATCCGTTGAGATCAAAGTTGGCGCCAAGCTCGTTGTTGATTCGGCGCAACAGATTGAGGTTGAACTGCGCTGTCACGCCGAGCTCATCGTTGTAGGCCGCGTGCAGTCTGGCGGGGTCCTTCACCAGGTCGACGCCGATGAGGAGGCCGCCGCCCTGCAGCAAACGCGCCGCCTGTTGCAGAAATGCCAGCGCTTCATCCTCTTGAAAGTTGCCGATGGTGGACCCTGGGAAAAAGCCGACCCGGTGACCTACATCGCCGCCGGATGCAGGGAGTATCAACGGCATCGTGTAGTCCGCGGCGATGGGTTGCACCGCCAGTTGCGGATAGTCGGCACGTAAGCGCTGCGCGGCATGCTGCAAATGTTCGCCGGAAATATCGATGGGCAGGTAACGTCTCGGCGCATCGTCGGCCGTGAAGGCGTCGATGATCAGGCGCACTTTGGTGAGTGACCCGGCGCCGAACTCGATCAACTCCGCGCGCGGTCCGATCTGCGTGGCAATCTCCCGTGCGCGTTCGGTGAGGATGTGCAGCTCGGTGCGCGTAACGTAGTACTCAGGCAATTCGCAGATGCGATCGAACAGTTTCGACCCCGCCGCATCGTAGAAATACTTGGGCGGAATGCTGCGCTGAAATCGTGCGAGTCCGCTCACGACGTCATGCTCGAATTCGGAAGCCGCTTTCTGGGCAAGACTTGTCGAAGGGCCGAGGGGTGCGGGTCTATTGATCATCTCAGATATCGCGCACGAGGCGCGCCCCCGAAAACTGCCAACGCGCGGTCGGCGGGAAGAAATTGCGGTAGCTCAAGCGCGTGTGGCCAGCGGGCGTTGCGACACTGCCGCCACGCAGCACGATTTGTCCAGCCATGAACTTGCCGTTGTATTCGGCCGCGATACCCGGGGAAGGCCGGAAGCGCGGGTAAGGGTCGTACGAGGAGCGCGTCCACTGCCACGCTTCGCCGGTCACCTGGCTGATGCCGGGCGTAGCCGATGCCGCCTCCCATTCGAATTCGGTAGGCAAGCGCGCGCCGGCCCACTCGGCATAGGCACACGCTTCATAGAAGCTCAAATGCACGACCGGTGCGCCCGGGTCCAACGGTCGCACGCCGTGCACTCCGAACACTTGCCAGCCCTGCACCTCGTCGCGTAACGCTAGGCGCGGGTCGTCGGGCGCCAGCCAGTAGGCCGGAGCTTGCCAGGCGCAGGATTGCAGCGCAGCCCAACCGTCGGACAACCAGAGTTCAGGCCGGTGATAGCCACCATCGCCCATGAAGTTGGCGTAGTCGGCGCAGGTCACTAGCCGGTCTGCAATGGCGTAAGGCTGCAACAGGACCGAGTGCGGAGGCGTCTCGTTGTCGAACGCAAAACCAGCGCCCTCGTGGCCGATCCGGACCACGCCGCCGGGCTGGTCTATCCAGTGCATCGGTGCGGCACTAACCGCCACGGGCAACAGGTTGCCGTCAAGCGGTCGATAGGCCGGCAGCAGGGGGTTGCATGAAAAGGCATGGAGGATGTCGGTGACAATCAATTCCTGGTGCTGTTGTTCGTGCTGTAGCCCCAGCGCAATCGCGGTTTCGATCCCGGGCCATTGCATCGCACTGGCGCTGGTGAGTAGCGCCTGGACGGCGGCGTCCACATGGCGCCTGTAGGCATGAACCTGATCCAGCGAGGGCCGCGTCAATAGCCCTCGCTGCGGCCTGGGATGGCGCGGCCCCAACGACTCGTAGTACGAATTGAAGAGATAACGAAAGCGGGGGTCGAACAGTTCGTACCGCGTCGAATGGGCTTGCAATAGCACCGTCTCGAAGAACCAGGTGGCGTGTGCCAGATGCCATTTTGTCGGGCTGGCATCGGGCATGGACTGGACGCTTTGGTCCTCGACCGAAAGCGTTGCGGCAAGCGCCAAGCTGTGCTCGCGAACCTCGCGGTAGCGGATTGGCCACAAGTCTCGCGTCTGCGTTTCGGCGGATAGAGCGTCCATGAGATCACAGAAGTTTTGTCGTGTGTTGGTTGGAATCGCGGTTATCGCACGCCGTATATCCCCTCAGCGGGCGCCACCGCCTCGCCAGATTTTGCATGCGGGCTGGTCCTAAGTCAGCTTCAAAAGCTGACACTGCAAGGGCGGCTTATAGGACTGCGACTACACCGCCGGATTTTGCATCCCATAAAGCGAAAAACTGCTTAGAGTATGCAGATGGGTGCCGGTTCAATGATGGCCATGCATTGGCAGCATCGATCGGCAGTTCGGTCTTCAGACCCAGTCGCGCGGCGGCAGCATTTCGTAGAGTTGCGCTTCCGGTGTTCCCGCTTCGGGCTTCCAGTCGTAGCGCCATTTGACGACTGGCGGCAGAGACATGAGGATCGATTCGGTGCGCCCGCCCGTTTGCAGGCCGAACAGGGTGCCGCGATCCCAGATCAGATTGAACTCGACGTAACGACCGCGCCGGTAGGCCTGAAAATCGCGTTCGCGTTCGCCGAACGGTGTGTTCCGGCGCTTGTCGATGAGCGGCAGATAGGCGCCGGTAAAGGCGTCGCCGACGGCTTGCGTCAGCGCAAAACAACGCTCGAAACCACCTTCGTCGAGGTCGTCGAAGAAGATGCCGCCGACGCCGCGTGCTTCATTACGATGCTTGAGGACGAAATACTCGTCACACCATTTCTTGTAGCGCGCATGAACGTCTTCGCCAAAAGGTGCCAGCGCCTGCTTGCAGGTGCCGTGGAAATGGCGGATGTCGTCTTCGAAGGGGTAATACGGCGTGAGATCCATGCCGCCACCAAACCAGCCGGCCGGCTCTGCGCCGGGTTTGCTGGCGATCAAGGCGCGCACGTTCATGTGCGCCGTCGGACAGTAGGGATTCTCGGGGTGCAGCACCAGCGAAACGCCCGTCGCCTCGAAGGCGCAACCGGCGAGTTCGGGGCGTTTGGCGGTGGCCGAAGCCGGTAGCGCGGCGCCGGTAACGTGCGAGAAGGCCACGCCACCGCGTTCGAACACGCGGCCGCCTTCGATGATGCAGGTCAGCCCGTTGCCGCCCAGGGGCTGTCCGGCTTCCTTCTGCCACGGGTCAGCGCGGAAACGCCCGCCGCTCTCGCCTTCAACAGCTTCGACCGCAGCGACGAGGCGTGCCTGCAGGCTGGTGAAGTAGGTCTTGAGCGTGGCGGAATCGATCATCGCGCTAGCGCGTGATCGCGCGATGCCCGATGTCGCGACGGTACTGCATGCCGTCGAAGTGAATACCGACCAGGGCGTCGTAGGCAAGCTTTTGCGCCTGTTTGACGTTGTCGCCGAGCGCGGTGACGCAGAGTACACGGCCACCGGAGGTGACGACCTTGCCGTCCCTTTCCTCGGTGCCGGCGTGGAATACGTGCACGGTTTCGCTTTCCACCGGCAGCCCGCTGATGACATCGCCCTTGCGCGGCGTATCCGGGTAATTGGCGGCTGCCAGCACGACACCCAAGGCGACGCGCCTATCCCATTCGGCTTCGACCTGGTCGAGCTTGCCGGCAATCGCGTGTTCGATCAGCATCAGCAGGTCGGACTTGAGGCGCATCAGGATCGGCTGGGTTTCCGGGTCGCCCATGCGGCAATTGAATTCAACCGTCTTGACCGAGCCGTCCTTGCCGATCATCAGGCCGGCATAGAGGAAACCGGTATAGGGCACGCCGTCGGCGGCCATGCCGCGCACGGTCGGCAGGATGATCTCGCGCATCGCCTTGGCGTGGATCGCCGGCGTGACCACGGGCGCAGGCGAGTAGGCGCCCATACCGCCGGTATTGGGGCCGCTATCGCCGTCGCCGATGCGCTTGTGATCCTGGCTGGAGGCGAGCGCCAATACGTTCTTGCCGTCGACCATGACGATGAAGCTGGCTTCCTCGCCTTCGAGATACTCCTCGATGACGACGCGCGAACCCGCCGCATTGTTCACCACGCCCAGCGTGTTGCCGGACAGCATGTCGTCAATGGCGCGGTGTGCTTCGTCCAGCGTCATGGCCACGACCACGCCCTTGCCGGCCGCCAACCCGTCGGCCTTGACGACGATCGGCGCCCCCTGCTGCTCGACGTAGGCATGCGCGGCGGCAACGTCGGAGAAGCTTGCGAAAGCGGCCGTCGGGATGTTGTGCCGGGCCATGAAACGCTTGGCAAAATCCTTCGAGCTTTCGAGTTGTGCGGCTTCTTTGGTCGGCCCAAAAATCTTCAGGCCGCGCGCGCGGAAAATGTTCACAATGCCATCGGCCAGTGGTGCTTCCGGGCCAACGATCGTCAGGTGAATACCCTGCTTTTCAGCAAAATCAGCGAGCGCCACCGGGTCGGTGATGTTGATGTTTTCCAGTTCGGGTTCACGTGCCGTACCCGCATTGCCGGGGGCCACGCAGATTTTCTGCAGGCCGGACGTTTTGGCCAGATGCCAGGCCAGCGCATGTTCGCGTCCGCCAGAGCCGATGACGAGTAGTTTCATAGAGAGCCAGGTCAGTAAGGTGGTGTGGGTTTAGTGTCTGAAATGACGGGCGCCGGTAAACACCATCGCCAATCCATGTTCGTTCGCCGCCGCGATGACCTCTTCGTCGCGCATCGAGCCACCGGGCTGGATGACCGCCTTGGCGCCGGCTTCGGCAAGCACGTCGAGACCGTCGCGGAAGGGGAAGAAGGCATCCGAGGCGACGCCGGAGCCGAGCAGCGAAAGCCCGGCATTCTTGGCCTTGATCACGGCGATTCTCGTCGAGTCGACGCGGCTCATCTGGCCGGCACCAACGCCAAGCGTCATGCCGCCGCCACAGAAGACGATGGCGTTGGACTTAACGAACTTGGCGACGCGATAGGCAAAGAGCAGATCCTGGACCTGCGCGTCAGTCGGCGCTATCTTGGTCACGAGCTTGAGGTCGGAAGCCTGAACATTGAACGTGTCCGGCGATTGCACGAGCAGGCCGCCGCCGACGCGCTTCATTTCGAAGGCATGGTAGTTGTTCGACAACGGCAGTTCGAGCACGCGCAGATTCTGTTTGGCGGCGAGCATTTCCTTGGCGGCCGGTGTATAGGCTGGGGCGATCAGAACTTCGACGAAGTGTTTGCGCTCGTTCATGGCGACGACGATGTCGGTATCGACGGTGCCGTTGAAGGCAATGATGCCGCCGAAGGCCGAGGTGGAATCGGTCTGGAAGGCTTTTTCGTAGGCCGACAGCAGGTTGATATCAATCGCCACGCCGCACGGGTTGGCGTGCTTGATGATGACGCAGGCCGGGGCACTGAAAGTCTTCACGCATTCCCAGGCGGCGTCGGCGTCGGCGATGTTGTTGTACGAGAGTTCCTTGCCTTGCAGTTGCGTGTAGGCGGCGATGGTGCCGGGGGTCGGGATCGGATCGCGGTAGAAGGCGGCATGCTGATGGGGATTCTCGCCGTAGCGCAAGGTTTCGACGCAGTCGAAGGCAAGCTGCAGCTTGGCCGGAAACTGCTGCGGCGTGTTGGCGTCGTCGAGCGAGGTCAGCCAGTTTGCAATCGCCGCGTCGTAGCGCGCCGTGTGCGTGAAGGCTTTCTTGGCCAGACTGAAACGTGTGGCCAGCGTCAGCGCGCCGTTGTTGGCTTTCATTTCGTCGAGTAGCGCTGAGTAATCTTTCGGATCGGTGACGACGGCGACACTGGTGTAGTTCTTGGCTGACGAGCGCACCATCGCCGGGCCGCCGATGTCGATGTTCTCGATCGCGTCTTCGAGCGTGACGTTGGGCTTGGCGATGGTTTCGCGGAAGGGGTAGAGATTCACGCACACCAGATCGATCAGCGGAATGCCGTGCTTCTCGATGGTCGCCAGATGTTCGGGTAGATCGCGGCGGGCAAGAATGCCGCCATGCACTTTCGGATGCAGCGTCTTGACGCGGCCATCGAGCATTTCCGGAAAGCCGGTGTAATCACCGATCTCGGTCACGGCGAGCCCGGCATCGCGCAACAGCTTGGCCGTCCCGCCGGTGGACAGGAGCGTGACGCCCTGGGCGGCGAGGCCCTGAGCGAATTCAAGCGCCCCGTGTTTGTCGGAGAGGCTGATCAGGGCTTGGCGAATTTTCATGAGGGACTTTTTGGTGGGAAGGGAAAATCAGACGAGTTTGTAATCGACAAGTTTTTTGCGCAGCGTGTTGCGGTTGATGCCGAGCATTTGCGACGCCAGAGTCTGGTTTCCGCCGGACTGCTTGAGGATGACTTCAAGCATCGGGAGCTCGACGCTTCGGATCACCATGTCGTAAATGGGAGCGGGCATTTCGCCATCCAGATCCTGGAAGTAGGTTTCGAGCGCGCCGTAAATGCAGGCTGAAATGTCATTATTCTGTTTCATGCGGCGAGTCCTTCACTGTTGTTGTCGTTTTCTGCCTGAATGTAGTTCAAATGTTCGTTGTGTTCGGCGAGGTCGGAGAAGAAGGCGCTGACGGCCTGACGCTGCTGAATGATGTCCGGCAACTGGTTCATCATGTGCCGGAAGGCCGCCGAACCCGCCAGCCCTCGGGTATACCAGGAGATATGCTTGCGTGCGACGCGGACGCCGGTGTCAATGCCGTAGAAGGCGTAGAGGTCTTCAAGGTGCGCGATCAGGATGTCATGGATTTCGCTGACGCGCGGCGGCATCAGGTGCGTTCCGGTTTCCAGGTAATGCTCGATCTCGCGGAACAGCCAGGGGCGGCCCTGAGCGGCGCGGCCGATCATCAGTGCGTCGGCGCCGGTAACTTCGAGTACGTGCTTCGCCTTTTCCGGCGAGGTGATGTCGCCGTTGGCAATGATCGGAATGCGCGCTTCGGCTTTTACTTCCGCAATCGTCTCGTATTCGGCGAAACCGGTATAGCCGCAGGCGCGCGTGCGGCCGTGCATGGCCAGCGCGCGGATGCCGGACTGCTCGGCGATCTTCAGGATGGAAAGTGCGTTGCGGTTGGTTTTGTCCCAGCCGGTGCGAATTTTCAGCGTGACCGGTGTTCCCGGCACGGCCTTGACCACCGCTTCGAGAATCCGGCCGACCAGCGGTTCGTCCTTGAGCAGGGCGGAACCAGCCATCACGTTGCAGATTTTCTTGGCCGGACAGCCCATGTTGATGTCGATGATCTGTGCGCCACGATCGACGTTGTGTTGCGCGGCTTCGGCCATCATCGAAGGAATCGAGCCGGCGATTTGAACCGAGATCGGTTCAACCTCACCGTCGTGGTTGGCCCGGCGTTGCGTCTTGGCGCTGCCGTAGAGCAGCGAGTTGGACGTGACCATTTCGGAGACGGCCAGTCCGGCGCCCATTTTCTTGCACAACTGACGGAAAGGCCGGTCGGTCACCCCAGCCATCGGCGCGACAAACAGATTGTTTCTGAGCGAAAAGCCGACGAATTCCATGGTCTAGGAGTGCTGCTATGTGGCAGGGGAAGGGCGAATTTTACCTTGAATGCTGCCTAAGAAATAGTCAATTCTGGTTTGTGGAGATCAATTTGCGCGAGGAGTTACGTCATTCCGGCGCCAGCCGGAATGACGACATCAGCGCGTGATACCGGGTTCCGGCAGCACGATATTGACTTCCAGAACTTCATAGTTGCCCTGCTTTTCCAGCGACACCTTGATGTCGTCCGGGTTGACCGAGACATACTTGGAAATGACGGCGATCAGTTCTTTCTGCAGCGCAGGCAGGAAGTCCTGTTTGCTGGACAGGCCGTTGCGTTCGTGGGCGATGATGAGTTGCAGGCGTTCCTTGGCCACGGAAGCGGTTCTCGGCTTGTTGCCGAAAATGAGTGAGAGCAGGGACATCCTTATTTCCCTCCGAACAGTCGCTTGAACAAGCCCGGCTTTTCGTAATCGACGAAGCGCAAGGGCTTGCTTTCACCGAGGAAACGGTCGACCACGTCGAGATAGGCTTCGGAAACGTCGCTGCCGGTCAGGTGAATGGCGGGCGAACCCTGGTTTGACGACTGCAGCACGGATTCCGATTCCGGGACGACACCGATGATCGGCACGCGCAGAATCTCGTGAATGTCCTTGTACGAAAGCATTTCGCCGTCATCGACGCGTTTCGGCGAGTAACGGGTAATCAGCAGGTGTTCCTTGACCGGTACGCCGCCCGCGATGGCGCGGCGCGATTTGGCCTGGATGATGCCGAGGATGCGGTCGGAATCGCGTACCGACGAGACTTCCGGATTGGTGACGATCAGCGCTTCGTCGGCGAAGGTCAGCGCCATCACCGCGCCGCGCTCGATGCCGGCCGGCGAATCGCAGATGATGTAGTCGAAGCCCATGTGTTCAAGGTCTTTGAGCACCTTCTCGACGCCGTCTTCGGTCAGCGCGTCCTTGTCGCGCGTCTGCGAAGCCGGCAGCACGAAAAGGTTGTCGTTTTCGCAGTGCTTGTCCTTGATCAGGGCCTGGGTGAGTGTCGCTTCCCCGTTGAGGACATTGACCAGGTCATAAACGACACGCCGCTCGCAGCCCATGATGAGGTCCAGATTGCGCAGGCCGATGTCGAAATCGATGACGGCCGTCTTGAAGCCGCGTAACGCGAGGCCGGAAGAAAAGCTGGCACTGGTGGTGGTTTTGCCGACGCCACCCTTGCCGGAAGTTACAACAACGATACGTGTCAAGGATGTTTCTCCGTGAAAAGGGCAGGATTTTACCCGGTGATAAGAATTTCTCCGAATTGCTGGAATTGCTGTCGGCGGCGGGTGGTCAATCGGTGGCCAGCGCTTCAATCGTTAACCGACTGGAGTCGTCGCCCACCGTCTCGGAAAGCTGAACCTGTACCGGCCGCCCGGCCAGCTGATCGGGAATGCCGGCGTCGAAGGTTCGATAGACACCGGCAATCGAAACCAGTTCGGCCTCAAAGCGCGTGGTAAAAATGCGCGCCTTGGTCGAACCGCTGGCACCGGCCAGCGCCCGCCCACGCAAAGGGGCGTAGATGTGGATGCTGCCGTCGGCAATGACTTCGGCGCCGGCATTGACGGCGGCCAGCACTACCAGGTCGCCGCCGCGGGCGTAGGCCTGCTGCCCGGAACGTAGTGGACGGTCGATGACCAGGGTCGGCGTTGCAACGGTTTGAACGACCGGAGGCGGCGTTTCCTGTACTGGCGCGGGTGCAATTTCCGGTATCGGTTCGGCTTGAATGGGAGTCACCGTTGCGGTTTCCTCGACGGCGCGCGAAACCCGCTTGAAAGCGGCAAAGCTCGGCAATCCGGCAACGGCGGCGGTCGCACGCAGTTCGTCGCTGCCGCCACGAACGCCGATCACGTTGAGGCCGTGGCTGTTGAACATTGTGCCCAAAACGACCCAATCGACCGCCTCGATAATCTCGGTTTCGTCGATCCTGTCCAGCTCAAGTACCGCGGCGTCGCCGTCAAAGAACACGTCGTCACCGAACAGTTCGCTGGCCGCCTTGGCCAGCGGCCCGGACTGCAACGAATGTAGCGTGACGCTGACAACCGGGAGTGTCGTTCCCTTGAATTCAATTAGCTGTGGTTTTTTGTTTGCACGTGCCATGAGTTTGTCGCAGAAGTAAAGCGGTCATCCGGAAGGGGGCAAAGTCTAGCGCAGTCCGGGGAGGAAATGAAATGACTGTTGGCCGTGTTGGACCATTGGCCATGGTTTTTCACGGCGCGCCGCTCCGCAACCCGCGTCAAATGGCGTTCAGCGCTTCCCCGGAAGTCGCGGTGCGCACCATGGCACCGCTGACTGCGGACACCTGACTGCGGACACTATTGCACTTCAGGTATTTCCCGCGCTGCCTTTGAACGGAACACCCGGCGCATGAAAAATTCGCGAACATCGTCCACCACCGTAAATATCACCGGGATCACCGACAGACTCAGGAAAGTGGAGGTAATCAGGCCGCCGATGATGACGATGGCCATCGGCGCGCGGAAACTGGGGTCGTTGCCGGCGCCCATAGCCACGGTGGTCATCACGATCGGCCGCGCCCGTTTGCGGCAGGCGTCGAGCAAGGCGTCCAGGCGATTCATGCCGTGATTGCGACCCCCATCAGCATGATCTGGCCGATCATGGCCGGCATGGAAAGCGCCGTGGGCGTGATGAACAAGGCGAGGATCGCGCCCGGGACGGACAGCACCAGCGCGGCGAGAATCGTTACCGGCTGCACGAAGTCCTTGAACAGCAACACCAGCACGATGTAGATGCACAGAATGCCGGTGAGCATGGCGATACTGA
>JANNNT010000384.1:0-3741 GCA_031398685.1 Rhodocyclaceae bacterium
TAGACGTTGAAGAGGAAGTTAAGAACATCACCGTCCTTGACGACATACTCCTTGCCCTCGGCGCGCATCTTGCCCGCTTCCTTGGCACCCTGCTCGCCGCCATAGGTGATGAAATCGTCATAGGCGATGGTTTGCGCACGAATGAAGCCACGCTCGAAGTCAGTGTGAATAACACCGGCAGCCTGTGGCGCGGTATCGCCCTTGTGGATCGTCCACGCCCGCACTTCCTTGACCCCCGCCGTGAAGTAGGTTTGCAGGCCGAGCAAGTGGTAGCCGGTGTGCACCAGGCGGTCGAGCCCCGGTTCTGCAAGACCCAGGTCGGTCAGGAAGATCTGTTTTTCGTCGTCGTCCAGGTCGGCGATCTCGGCTTCAATCGCCGCACAAACCGAGACCACTTCGGCATTCTCTGCCTTGGCATGTTCGCGCACGGCATCGAGATGCGGATTATTCTCGAAACCGTCCTCAGCGACGTTGGCCGCGTAGAGCACCGGCTTGGCGGTAATCAGGCAGAAAGGCCTGATATTGAGCCATTCCTCCTTGGCCAAATCGAGTGCGCGTACCGGCTTGCCCTGGTCAAGCTGGGCAAAACACTTGTCGAGCACAGCGACCAGCAGCTTGGCTTCCTTGTCTCCGGCACTGGCCGGCCGACGGTAACGCAACAGCGCCTTTTCGACGGTGGCCATATCGGCCAGCGCCAGTTCAGTGTCGATGATCTCGATGTCACGAATAGGATCAATGTTCCCGGAAACGTGAATCACGTTGTCGTCGGCAAAACAGCGGACGACATGCAGAACGGCGTCGGTCTCGCGGATATTGGCCAGAAACTTGTTGCCCAGACCTTCGCCCTTGGACGCGCCGGCCACCAGACCCGCAATATCGACGAATTCGGTCACGGCTGGCACCACGCGCTGCGGCTTGACGATCGCGATCAGCTTGTCGAGTCGCTTGTCCGGCACTTCGACGACGCCAACAGACGGGTCGATGGTACAGAAAGGATAATTCTCCGCCGCCACGCCGGCCTTGGTCAGGGCGTTGAAAAGAGTGGATTTGCCAACGTTCGGCAAGCCGACGATTCCGCATTTAAGGCTCATGGTGAGTTTCCTGTGTGTTGCATTCGTTAAGCAGCTTTGGTGTGCAGCAGGCGTTGTGCCGCCTCATAATCGCCGGCGCCCAGTTTCGGCCAGGCCAGCAGGCAGCGGTCCAGTGCGTGGTCAATCAACGCCTGCTCTTCCTTCCGTGGTGCCTTGAGGACGTAATTGACCACCTCATTGCGATCACCTGGATGCCCGATTCCCAAGCGCAGCCGCCAGAAATCGGGCACCGACAGGTGGGCCTGAATATCTTTCAGTCCGTTGTGGCCGCCGTTACCCCCGCCCTGCTTGAGGCGGATGCTGCCCGGCTGCAGGTCAAGCTCGTCATGCACGACGAGAATTTCATCCGGAAGAATCTTGTAGAAGTGCGCAAGGGAAACCACGGCCTGACCGGAACGGTTCATGAAGGTGGATGGCTGTAGCAGCCACACATCACCCAGCCGGCCGACGCGGCCGAAGAACTTGCCCTGCGACACAAGCGGCACCTTGAGGTCGCGTGCCAGACGGTCGACAAACCAGAAGCCGAGGTTATGGCGGTTGTCTTCATACTCATGGCCAGGATTACCCAGGCCAACGATCAGACGGGGAGGAGTCATATCAAGTCGCCCTGAAAAACGAAAAGCCGCCGCCGGTGAATACCGTACGGCGGCCTGTCATTCAGACGCAGAAGGTCAGGCAGCAGGAGCAGGAGCGTCTTCGCCTTCGGCACCTTCCTCGGCAACAACCGCCTTCTTGACCGAGATCGTGACCACGACGGCATCTTCGTTAGCATGCGTAATCGGCTTAACGCCCTGCGGGAAGACGATCTGTGAAACGTGGATCGACTGTCCGGCTTCCAGTTCCTTCAGATCGACTTCGATGAAGCTTGGCAGATCCTGGGGCAGGCAGGTGACATCGATCTCGTTCATGGCGGGCGACACAATGCCGTCACTAAGCTTGACGCCTGGTGAGAGTTCGGCATTGGTGAAGTGCAGCGGCACCTTCTGGTGAATCGCATGAGTGGCATCAACACGCAGAAAATCGACGTGCAGAACCAGCGGCTTGTAAGGGTGCATCTGCGAATCACGCAACAGCACGCTTTGCACCGCACCGTCGACGTTGATCGTCAGCACGGACGCGTGGAAAGCTTCTTTGCGTAGCGCGAGCAGCAAGTCGTTGTGAGCGAGTTCGATCATCATCGGCTCGGCGGTGCCACCGTAAATAATGCCGGGCACCTTGTTGGCATGACGCAGGCGGCGGCTCGCTCCGGACCCCTGCAACGTGCGCTTTTGTGCGATAAGTTCAAATTTCATGGACAGCTCCTGGTTGAAACAAACCCTGCCCGCGACCAGGCAGGGGGTTAGAAAAACTACTCAATGAACAGCGAGGAAACTGAATCCTCGTTGCTGATCCGGCGAATCGTTTCGGCCAGCACGTCGGCTACCGACAACTGTCGAATTCGCGGCGACATTTGTGCCTCTTCGCTCAACGGAATGGTATCAGTCACCACCAGCTCGTCGAGCGCGGAATCATTGATGCGGCTGATCGCCGAGCCTGAAAGCACCGGGTGTACGCAGTAGGCAAAGACCTTCTTGGCGCCGTGCGCCTTCAACGCGGAAGCGGCCTTGCACAGCGTGCCGGCGGTATCGACCATGTCGTCCATGAGCACACAGGTCCGGCCTTCGACCTCGCCGATGATATTCATGACTTCCGAGACATTGGCCTTCGGACGGCGCTTGTCGATGATGGCCAGGTCGCATTCGAGGCGTTTGGCCAGCGCACGGGCGCGCACTACACCGCCGACGTCGGGAGATACGACCATCAGATCATCAAAATCCTTCTTCCACACATCCGCCAGCATGATTGGCAACGAATAAATGTTGTCGACCGGGATGTTGAAAAAGCCCTGAATCTGCTCGGCATGCAGATCCATGGTCAGCACGCGGTGAACACCCGCAGCGGTCAGCAGGTCGGCCACCAGTTTGGCAGCGATTGGTACGCGCGCCGAGCGCACGCGGCGATCCTGACGCGAATAACCAAAATACGGAATCGCGGCGGTAATGCGGGCCGCCGAGGCGCGCTTGAGCGCATCGACCATCACCAGCAGTTCCATCAGGTTTTCGTTGGCCGGCGCACAGGTCGATTGCAGGATGAAGACATCCTTGCCGCGCACGTGCTCCTGAATCTCGACCGTAATTTCGCCATCCGAGAAGCGCCCGACATTGGCGCGCCCAAGCGAAATGTTCAAGCGTCTGACAACATCGGCCGCTAACTTGGGGTTGGCGTTGCCGGTGAATACCATCAGGCTGTCGTAGGCCATATCGCACATCCCGTGGCGCCGAAAAGGCACCACTAAAAAGCAGAACGGGCAGGTAGGCTTACTACCTGCCCGGCTTGAAAAAACCGAATGGCTGGGGAAGAAGGATTCGAACCTTCGAATGCCGGAATCAAAATCCGGTGCCTTAACCAACTTGGCGACTCCCCAGCAGTCACTCACCGAACGAGTCCGAGCGAGCGAGGCGCGGATTAGACAGGGGTTTCTGCAAAAAAAACAGGGCGTGGAAAAGTGAAGGGAAAGCGAAGCAGAAAAACCCTTCAGTTTTTCGCCCTTAACTCAACCAAGGTCTCGGCAAGACCATGACGAGAGGCGCGCCAACCCCGTCGAGTCGGC
>JANNNT010000403.1:0-7669 GCA_031398685.1 Rhodocyclaceae bacterium
AATCAGGCGAGTGCGCTCTGGGCGCGTCCCAAAAGCGAGATTACTCCAGAGCAGTACGCGGAATTCTACAAGCATGTGGCGCATGATTTCGAGCCGCCGCTGGCTTATCTTCACGCCAAGGTCGAGGGTAAGCAGGAATACACCCAGTTGCTCTATATCCCGCAGCGCGCGCCTTTCGATATGTGGGATCGCAACGCCCGCCATGGCGTCAAACTCTATGTGCGCCGCGTCTTCATCATGGACGACGCCGAGCAGCTGATGCCGCTTTATCTGCGTTTCGTGCGCGGTATCGTCGATTCAAACAACCTGCCGCTTAACGTCTCACGTGAAATTCTTCAGGAATCGCGCGACATCGAGACGATTCGTGGCGGTTGCGTGAAGAAAGTGCTCGGTATGCTCGAAAGCCTGGCCGACAGCGAGGACGCCGCCGAAAAGGAAAAGTACTCGAAGTTCTGGAAGGAATTCGGTCGTGTGCTCAAGGAAGGCAGCGGCGAAGACATGACCAACAAGGAGCGCATCGCCAAGTTGCTGCGTTTTGCCTCGACCAATGCCAATACCCCGGAAGAAGTTGTGTCACTGGCCGACTACGTCTCGCGCATGAAGGAAGGTCAGGAGAAGATCTACTATGTCACGGCCGAAACCTTCACTGCGGCCAAGAACAGTCCGCATCTCGAAATCTTCCGCAAGAAGGGTATCGAAGTGCTGCTGCTTTCCGACCGTGTCGACGAGTGGGTAACCGGTAGCTTGACCGAGTTTGACGGCAAGCCGTTGCAGTCCGTGGCCAAGGGCGGGCTTGATCTGGGCAAACTGGAGGACGAAGCCGAGAAGAAGGAGGCCGAACAGGCCGCTGACGAGTACAAGGAACTGCTCGACAAGATCAAGGCAACGCTGGGCGACAAGGTGAAGGACGTGCGCGTGACGCATCGCCTGACCGATTCACCGTCCTGCATCGTTGCCGACGAGCACGATCTGGGCGGCAACCTGGCGCGTATCCTCAAGGCCGCCGGGCAGAAAGCGCCCGAAAGCAAGCCAATTCTCGAAATCAACCCCAAGCATCCGGCGGTGCAGCGTCTGAAATACGAAGAATCGCGCTTTGACGACTGGGCCAACCTGTTGCTTGAGCAGGCAACGCTGGCCGAAGGTGGGTCGCTCGATGACCCGGCCGGTTTCGTCAAGCGCATCAACGACCTGATGCTGGCGCTTTCTGCAGGCAGCAAGTGACGATGGGCGGCAGGCCCGAGATTCTTGAAGGCCTGCCGCCAATCCTCGACGCGGGTGTGGAAACGCTGATACTCGGCAGTTTTCCGTCCCCCGCCTCGCTTGCCGCACAGCAGTACTACGCTCACCGGCAGAACCAGTTCTGGCGGCTGCTCGGGACCTTGCTCAATGAGCCTCTTCCCGTTCTCGATTACCCCGAAAAGCAGCGCTGCCTGTTTAGGCATCGTATTGGTGTGTGGGATGTCTATCGCCGTTGTACGCGCCAGGGGGCGCTTGATTCGGCGATTCAGACGGCCGAGCCGAACGATTTCTCGCAACTCAAAACAAAAGCGCCGCTGTTACGCGGCGTTTGTTTCAATGGTCAGACGTCCGGCAAGTTCGAGCGCTGGTTTCGCGAACAGGGCTACGCTACCCGCGTCCTGCCGTCGACCAGTCCGGCCTATACGCTGGCTTTCGAGCGCAAGGTCGAATTCTGGCGCGAGGTCTGGTCGACTAATCCCGTGGGTCGCTGATTAATCGCGGTTTACTCGTAGTTTACGTAGTCGGCGCGAGATTGTCGCGCAGGCACTGACGGTGTTCGCGGCCGGCTTTGTCCTTGCAGAGCTCACGCGTTTTTTTGTGCTGCTCGCAACGCGCCGGATCGGGCGATTTGCTGCAGTCGGCTTTCTGTCCTTGTTTTTGTTCCTTCAAGCACTGTTTGCGTTCCGCGCCGGTCTCGCCTTTGCAGGCAGCGAGCGCGTTCTTGCGGGCGTCCTGGAGTGCATTGCATCGCGCTACATTTTTGGCCTCGCTGCAATCAGCCGCAACACGTTTGCGCGGCTGTGCCTTTGCGGCAGGCGGTACGATGGCCGGTGCGGGTGGGGCGGGCTTGACTGACGGGTCTGTCTCGGCAAGCCCGGGAGCACCGGGAACGCCGGCCGGGCCGAGTTGTGCGATTGCCGGGGTGGCAACGAGCGCGAAGGCCAATGAAGCAACAACAAATAGGGTTTTCATGAAGATCTCTGGAAAAAGGCGACAAAAGCGATTTCGAATCAGGGTGTCGGAAAGTCGTTTCGTCGGTTGATTGTAGCCTCTCTTTATTGCGCGGTGTGGACACGGGCATTGAGCCGTCCGTGGCTTGTCGGGTATAGTCTCCGGATTACCTCGTTGGAATGCTCCCGATGCTTGATCAGACGGTGAATGCCGTGCTTGACCACCGCTTGACGGTGCCGGAAATACTCGGTTTGCTGGTGACCGACGGTCTCGTCGCCAAGCCTGACGCTGATGTGCTGATTACAGAGTGCCGTCTCAAGCGCCAGGTTTCGCATCCGCTGGCGATCATCGCCGATCAGAAGTGGAAGTCGCTTCAGCCCCCGCATCGCCCACTGACCCTGGATGACCTCGGAGAGTGGTTGGCGATCAAAGTCGAGCTGGAGTATTACCACATCGATCCGCTGAAAATCGACTTCACGGCGGTAACGGATGTCATGTCGAGTGCCTATGCGACGCGTTTTGGCATTCTCCCGGTGCAGGTAACGGCCAGTGAAATCCTCGTTGCGACCACCGAGCCCTATTTGCGGGACTGGGAAAAAGAAATCAGACCGATCGTCAAGAAGAGCATTCGTCGGGTGATTGCCAGCCCGGTCGACGTGGCGCGCTATCTGGTCGAGTTCTACAACCTCGCGCGGTCGGTCAAGAAAGCGACGCAACTGGGGGGGCAAAGCTCGGGGCTGTCGTCCTTCGAGCAGCTCGTCGAACTGGGGCGAAGCAATCGACAGTTCGACGCCAACGACCAGCACATCGTCAACATCGTCGATTGGCTCTGGCAGTACGCCTTTGAGCAGCGCGCCAGCGATATTCACATCGAACCGCGGCGCGAGCTTGGCATCGTGCGTTTTCGCATCGATGGCGTGCTGCATCAGGTTTATCAGATTCCGATGAGCGTGATGGCGGCGATGGTCAGTCGCATCAAGATTCTCGGCCGCATGGACCTTGTTGAAAAACGTCGTCCTCAGGACGGCCGCATCAAAACGCGTACCGCCGACGGCCAAGAGGCCGAGTTGCGCCTTTCGACGCTGCCGACGGCCTTCGGTGAAAAGTTGGTGATGCGGATTTTCGATCCCGAAGTGCTGGTGCGCAACTTTACCGATCTGGGTTTTTCGGAGGAGGATCAATCACGCTGGAAGTCCATGTCGGCCAGCCCTCACGGCATTATTCTGGTCACCGGCCCGACCGGTTCGGGCAAGACGACCACCCTTTATTCAACGCTCAAGCAGTTGGCGACCTCAGCGGTCAACGTGTGTACCATTGAAGATCCAATCGAAATGATCGAGCCGGCGTTCAATCAGATGCAAGTACAAAACGCCATCGACCTGGATTTCGCGCAAGGCGTGCGGGCGCTGATGCGGCAGGACCCGGACATTATCATGGTCGGCGAAATCCGCGATCTGGAAACCGCCGAAGTGGCCATCCAGGCCGCACTCACCGGCCACCTTGTCCTTTCCACATTACACACCAACGACGCCCCGGCTGCAGTAACACGCATGCTCGATCTGGGTGTTCCGTCCTACCTGATCAGCGCTACCTTGCTTGGCGTCATGGCACAGCGCCTGGTGCGCGTGCTCTGTCCGAACTGCAAGAAAGCGATTCCGGCGACCGCTGAGGATGAGGTCTTGTGGGATCGCGTGGTTGCCCCGTGGAAGGCCAATCGTCCATCCCAGTTCTATCAGCCGGTGGGTTGTCTTGAATGCCGCATGACCGGCTATCGCGGGCGTATCGGTGTTTATGAAATCCTCACGTTATCGCCGGACATGAAGCAGGCGATCAGTGATAACACCGATGTCGCTAAAATCCGTGATCTGGCCTACCGCGAAGGAATGAAGCCTTTGCGCATTTCCGGCGCGATGAAAGTGGCGGCGGGAGTTACAACGCTGGCCGAAGTGATCGGACGCGCTACCCTCTGAGCGACAGAGCCGGCACCGGAAATTTGGACACTGAGGTAAAGTCTGCCGGTTTCCGCACGAACATCCGCGTGGTTAAGGGGCTTGCGAAAAAATGCCCAGCGGGGGAACCGTTGAGTATCAATTGGGCCGTCCTCCCTTGCGCTGGAGGCGATGACGGTCATTGCATAGGACGATTTCAAGCACGTATCAACGCCGTCTTTTCCAGAGAAGCATGAATAAATAGCCTCCGGCCAACCCACCGAGATGCGCGAAATGGGCAACGCCCGCTTGGGTCCCGGTCACGCCGAGCACCAGCTCCAAAACGCCATACACCGCGACGAATACCGCTGCACGCATGGGTATCGGAGGGAAAAGCAGCATAAGCCTACGGCTCGGAAATAGCCGTGCAAACGCGAGCAGCAGACCGAAAATTGCGCCCGAAGCGCCCACCGTCGGGTAATACCCTCCAGTCAGTCCCGTAACGATGAGTTGCAAAGCAGCAGCCGACAACGCGCAGGTAAGGTAAAAGCTCAGAAAGCGGCGCGGTCCCCAGACACGCTCAACATCACTACCAAACATATACACCCCGTACATGTTGAACAGCAGATGCGGCAACCCAGCATGAACGAAGGCGTACGTCAGTATCTGCCAAGGCATAAACCGCGGACCAAGAGGCCACAATGCAAGGAAAGAAGCGATAGAACTCCCCAGCACAGCCTCTGCAAGGAAAACGAGGACGTTGATGACGATCAACGCTCGAGTGACGGGTGGGAGAGAGAACATACGGCGCCCTTTGTCGAATGGTGGAAATGCTTAAGCCAACACGAAGCATTGTCTATGTTGGATCGATTGCCGTTACCTCAATGTCTGAACGAGCACTCCAGGTAACGAGAGATTGCCATGACCAAGAAAAATGGAGCGCCTTACTACGCTTCCATTACCGTCTACAAACTCGGAGTCAGCAAAAGCATGATTGCTTCATTAGCCTAACATTGAATGGGGGCGAGTCTCCGGAGACGACGGTTGGTTTGGCTGTTGAGGTACAGCAGGATTCATGGCGCGTCGCGCTGCCGGGGTGGCGCCCGGATGGTTTGTTTCGATGAGTCCATGGCTCTGATCTTGTCAAAGACGAGGCGGATTCCTGGCGACCCTGTAGCAGTCTGTCAGATATTTGAAAGGCAAACATTCAAGGTAAATGTGCGCTTGCCCGACATGTCTGCCGTGCTCGAATCGGCCATTGCCACCGTGCTACTGCACAGGGAAAGACTATCGGTTGCTCCCTCAATGGCCATAAGTTACGATGCCGTGACCGGTACTCACAATGTAAGGAACATCCCATGTCGGAAGCAGATGCTACGCCTGATGGCGCCGAGCCCAGCAGCGAGGAAATTTCGCGAGTTCTCGGCAATATTGTCATCCCACCTTGCCCGCGTATTGTCATCGCCATGGTCCAGGAGGCACGCAACGATGATCCGGATCTGTTGAAACTTGACAAACTGATTAGCGGCGATATGGGTCTGGCGTCAGCGGTAATCAAATCCGCCAATTCGCCTTTTTACGGATTGAACCATAAGGTTCAGGCGGTTAAATCGGCGCTGCAGGTGCTCGGGATTCGCTCGGTTACTAACATTGTCACCCTGCTCGCGCTGCGCAATGCGCTGGGCGCTCCGGGGCAAGCTTCCGATCCCTTCTGGGATCAGTTCTGGGATCGCACCAACTACCACGCCATCGCCTGCGCACGTCTGGCGCGGCAGTTGCGTTTCATTTCGACGGATGGCGCCTACACTTTCGGCCTGTTTAACGATTGCGGCATTCCGGTTCTCGTCCAGCGCTTTACCGACTACAAAGAAACCCTGAAACTTGCCAGCACCACCGACCGGCCTTTTGTCGAGCTTGAAAATGAGCGCTATCAAGCCACTCATACGCTCGTCGGCTCCATCCTTGCGCGCTCCTGGCATCTTCCTGATCTGGTCTGTAATGCCATTCGTGATCATCACAGCTTCGATCTGCTCTACGGAGAAACCAAGGCAGGCCAAGGCGACGTCGCCGCACTGGTGGCCATCTCGTTGATCGCAGACTATCTGGTCAACGATTTTCTCGGTACGCGGCAGGACTCGGAGTGGCCGCAGCATGGCGCCCAGGCACTGGATTATCTCGGTTTCGACGAGGATGAACTGCTCGAAAGCAAGACCGACATTCTTGAAGAACTGCGAGAAGCGCAGGCTTATCGTAAATAGTGCTTGATTCAAAACCATCCGACTCCGGTAGCGACGCATGCGACCGATCGATCGGAGTTCGAGTTCATTAAAACACGTGGCACGTCGGAGATCGCTTCCGGTACCTGCCTAGATTATAGGCAGTCAAAAATAACCCAATTACTGCATCGCTCTAGTCGAGTTATCCAGCGGTTATCCACAGGTTTTCCAATGGATTCTGTGGGTAATCTCTTGAAGCACTCACCACTATTCTGATGGCCTCGCCTATTCTCTAGGTGAGGCATGACCATACGTTTCCCGGTCAACCTCCGATGCGTCCCAATCGGGATCGTAGATTTCTTCCTCCTCCGCCACGGCGTGCCGCGGGTCTTTGACGGGCATGATTACTCTCCTCACGGCGTATTAGAGGTCGACCAAAGTAGCACCAATTTAACGGACTTCATACTCCTCGACGGGCGAGCGGGTGGCGGCTTTCGAAGATGGCCAACGCGTCCTGGCGACCCGTTGCATTCCGTCGCGGCTCGCTATTCCAATGGCTGCAATGCAGCAGTGTCGACCGGAGAAGTGGCCGCACAAAATGACTGAAGTCAGGAACGTCTAGCGGCATCGCTAACACTGATAGACTTGTGCCTCGGAATGAGGAGGAACAATCTGTGCAAAATCATGACTACGACCTGTTCGTGATCGGCGCCGGCTCGGGTGGGGTAAGGGCAGCGCGCATGGCGGCCGGGTTTGGAGCCAGGGTCGCGGTCGCAGAAGACCGCTACCTGGGAGGCACCTGCGTCAACGTGGGTTGCGTGCCAAAAAAACTGTACGTCTACGCGGCCGAATTCGGCAAATCGTTTAAGGATGGCCGAAACTTCGGCTGGAATAGTGAAACGCCCGCTTTCAACTGGGCCACGCTGCGTGACAACAAGAAAGCAGAAATATCCCGCCTCAACGCGATCTATGACAATCTACTGGCGGGGGCACAGGCCGATGTGATCAATGGCCGTGCCCGCATCATCGATGCACACACGGTGGCTATCGGCGAGCAGCGCTATACGGCAGAAAAGATACTGATCGCCACCGGCGGCTGGCCACATATTCCAAAATTTCCCGGCAGCGAACTTGCCATCAGTTCCAACGAGGTGTTCGACCTGGAGCAGTTCCCCCAGCGTCTGGCCATCGTGGGGGGCGGCTATATCGCGGTGGAATTTGCCGGTATCTTCAATGGCCTGGGCGCCCAGGTAAGCCAGCTCTACCGTGGGCCCCTGTTTCTGCGTGGTTTCGACACCGACATCCGTGCCCACGCGGCCCAGGAAATCAGCAAGA
>JANNNT010000413.1:0-3901 GCA_031398685.1 Rhodocyclaceae bacterium
CGCCGCCACGGCCGAAATTTCCCGTTCGCAGGTCTGGCAGTGGGTGGTCTCGCCGAAGGGTATCCTCGACGATGGCCGCAAGGTCACTGCCGAAATGGTTCGTGCCATGATCCCGGAAGAACTGGCCAAAGTGAAAGCTACCGTTGTCGCGCAAGGCGAAGACACCGCCACCTACGATCAGGCGGCGGTCATTTTCGACAAAATGAGTTTGACCCCGGATTATCCCGAATTCCTGACGCTGCCGTTGTACGAAGCAATGGAATAAGCGGCAGAGCATCAAACGACAATTGGCGGCGGTGGCCCGGACCCGCCGGCCACGCGCACCGCGAAGGCGGAGAGGAGCCGGAAGTGGCCGGCGGATAAGGGCAGAATGCCGTGTTCTTCACGCGCCTGATCAGCACGCTAGCCGGTCACAAAACCACCTGCGTCCCAAGCTCAACCACCCGATTACTCGGGATCTTGTAGAAGGTCGTTGCGCTGCTGGCGTTGCGGAACATGGCGATGAAGAGCTTCTCGCGCCACAGCGCCATCCCCGATCCCACCTTCGGAATCAGCGTCGCGCGGCCAAGGAAGAAAGAGGTCTCCATCATGTCGATGGTCAGACCCTGCGTTGCACAAAACGTCAGCGCCAGCGGAATGTCGGGCTCGTCTTTGAAACCGTATTGCACGGTCACCCGGTAAAAATCGCCCTTCAACTTGCTGATCTCGACGCGGTCAATCTCCGGAACATAGGGCACATCAAACACCTGCACCGAGACAATCAGCACCCTTTCGTGCAGCACCTTGTTGTGCATCAGATTGTGCAGCATGGCATTCGGCACACGGTCGTTCCTTAAGGTCATGAACACTGAGGTACCCACCACGCGCGCGGGCATGGAGACCAGAAGGGCATCGATAAAAGTCTCCAGCTCAATCGCTTCGCCGCTCGTACGCTCGGTCAGCAATTGTCCACCGCGCTTCCAGGTACTCATCAGCAAAAAGACCAATGAACCGGCGGCCAGTGGAAACCAGCCGCCATCAGGAATTTTCAATACATTGGCGAACAGGAAGGTCAACTCAACCGTCAAAAAGACGGCAAACAGCGCAATCGCCCGCCCCCATCCCCATCCCCAGCTCTTCGCCGCAACAAAGGTGGCGAGAATCGAGGTGATGACCATGTCGCCAGTCACCGCTATACCGTAGGCGGCAGCAAGATTATTGGTCGACTTGAAACCAAGAACCAGGATGACTACCGCGAAGAAAAGCCCCCAGTTGACCCCCGGCAGATAGACCTGACCTTGGGCCTTTTCAGACGTGTACTGAACTTCAAAACGGGGTACGAAACCCAGTTGCATGGCTTGCTGGGAGACCGAGAAAGCACCCGAAATAACGGCCTGCGAAGCAATCACCGCCGCCAGCGTGGACAGGCCGACGAGCGGGTAAAGTAGCCACTCCGGCGCGAGGTGGTAAAAGGGATTCGCCACCGCTGACGGATCAACGAGCAACAGTGCGCCTTGCCCAAAATAGTTAAGCATCAGTGATGGCAGAACAAAGCCGAACCATGCCTGACGGATCGGCTTGCTTCCGAAATGCCCCATATCGGCATAGAGGGCTTCGGCTCCAGTCACGGAAAGCACTACGGCACCCATGGCAACGATGGCAATACCCCGATTCTCAAACAGGAAAACGAGGCCGTACGCTGGATTGAGTGCCTTGAGCACACCGGGGCTCGCGGCAATGTTGTATAGGCCAAGCGCGCCCAGCGTCGCAAACCAGACCATCATCACCGGACCAAACAACGCACCGACTGAAGCAGTGCCCCGGCGCTGATTAAAGAAAAGGACGAAGAGCACCGCCAAGGTCAGCGGAATGATGAAGGGGCGTAGTGCCGGGGTTGCCACATCCAGGCCTTCAAGTGCTGAAAGTACCGAAATGGCCGGCGTGACCATGCCATCACCGTAGAACATTCCAGCGCCGAGAAGACCCGCCAGCATGATGGCTCTTTCGCGTTTCGGGTTGCCCTTGGCCCCGTGCAGCGCCAGCGCGATAAGCGCCATGATGCCGCCTTCACCCCGGTTGTCTGCGCGCATGATGAAGACGACGTACTTGATCGAAACGACGATGATCAGCGACCAGAGAATCAGGGAAACAATGCCGAGTATATTTGCCGGCGTCAGCGGAATCGCGTGGATTCCGGCAAACACCTCTTTCATGGTGTACAGCGGACTGGTGCCGATATCACCATAAACCACGCCGAGAGCCGACAGCGCAAGTGCGGCCTGTTGCGATTTGCTTCGAGTTGCCGCCTGGTGCATCGATAGTTTCTCTTTCAAAAGGCCTGTTTGGCGGTCTGTCGGTGTGCGGCAAATGACACCAAGTGTAATCAACGCGTGATGACAAATGGGGAGAGAGGAGCATAACGCTCCCCTCTCCCCACGCATTATCCCATGTCCACGCCGTAAAGATAACCTAAGGAAACCCTTACCTTATCCGACGGGACGGGCCGCAATTACTCGATGACGCAGAGTACTGCTCCCTTGGCCACGGTATCCCCGCTTTTGAACTTGATCCCCTTGACGACCCCGTCACACGGCGCAACCAGTGCGTTCTCCATTTTCATGGCTTCCAGAACGACAACAGCTTCGCCCTTGGTGACCGCATCACCCACGTTTTTCACGTATTTGATGATCATTCCAGGCATCGGTGCCAGAAGACGCGTTCCGTGTCCGTGGGCATCAGCGGCCGGCGCGGCGGCTGGCGCCGCAGCTACAGGCGCTGCTGTCTTTGGCGCAGCAGCCGGGACTGCCGCCGGAGTTGCCGCCACTCGCGGCGCACTCAAGACAACAGGCGCATCACCCGTGGGATCAACATCGACGCTGAAATGCTCGTTGTCGACGAAAACGTTGAAGGTGCGTACCCTTTCCGACTTCTCCGGAACGTCGGCCTTGCGTTCTACAAGCTCACCCGCCTTGGCCTTCTTGACGAGTTCATCCTGCTTCTTGACGAAGTCCATGGTAATCGGCTTGACGCTGGCGGGAACTTCAGCCCGGCCGTATTTCCACTCGAGGAATTTCTTGCCGGTCACCGGGAACTGGGCGTAGATGAGCAGATCGTCCATATCGGCCGCCAGGTCGCCAATTTCCGCCTTGGCCTTTTCCAACTCGGGCACCAGGACTTCGGCCGGACGGCAGAAAATGGGCTCTTCGCCGCGCGGATAACCTTTTAGTGCCTTCTTCTGCACCTCCGGATCGATCGGAACCGCCGTCTTGCCATACAGGCCGTAGCACAGGTCCTTGACCTGCCCGGTGATCATCTTGTAGCGCTCGTCCGGCGTGTCATGCAATACGTTGTTGACCGTCTGCACGCCAACGATCTGGCTGGTCGGAGTAACCAACGGAATCTGGCCCAGTTCCTTGCGGACACGTGGCAGTTCCTTGTAAACCTCGTCGATTCTGTCGAGTGCGTCCATTTCACGCAGCTGGCCGACCAGATTGGACAGCATTCCGCCCGGCGTCTGATGCAGGAGCACGTTGATATCAATGATCGAAACCTTGGAGTCGTCCAGCAGGTGCTTGTACTTCGGCATCACCTGTTTCTCAAGAACCTCATTGATTTCCGCCAGTTTGCGAATATCAAAACCGGTGTCGCGATTGGTTCCGAGCAGGGTCATGACCAGCGGCTCGATGGCCGGATGCGAGGTGCGATAGGCGTACGGCGTCATGCAGGTATCGAGGATGTCGACACCTGCTTCGATGGCCTTGAGCTGGCTCATCGACGCCATGCCGGAAGTGAAATGACTGTGCAGGTGGATCGGAATCGTCACCGCCGCTTTCAGCGCCTTGACCATCTCATACACGTCATAGGGCGCGATCATGCCGGCCATATCCTTGATACAGATGGAGTCTGCGCCCATGTCGACCAG
>JANNNT010000436.1:0-4507 GCA_031398685.1 Rhodocyclaceae bacterium
TGAATACTTCAGCGCGATGGGCGTAGTTGCGGAACATGTCGAAACTGGCACAGGCCGGCGAAAGCAGAACGGCATCACCAGGCTTCGTTTGTGCTGCGCACCAGCGCACCGCGTCGGTCATGTCGGCACAGTGCCGCATGGATACGCCGCAACCCTCGATGGCCTTAGCAATGAGGCCGGCGTCACGCCCGATCAGGGCAATTGCCCGGGCATGCCGGGCAAGCGCACTCTTCAGCGGCGAAAAATCCTGTTCCTTGCCTTCGCCGCCGAGGATGATCGCCACCGTGCAGCCCATTCCCTGAACGGCCGCCAGCGTTGCGCCAACATTGGTTCCCTTGGAATCGTCGTAGTAAGAGACGCCGTTGATTTCGGCGACGAATTCGACGCGATGCGCCAGCCCCGTAAACTGACTCAGCGCCGATAGCACCCTGGCCGGCGCAACGCCGATAGCCTCGCACAGGGCTAGCG
The DNA here is from genome assembly GCA_031398685.1 of Rhodocyclaceae bacterium. Lineage (GTDB taxonomy): Bacteria > Pseudomonadota > Gammaproteobacteria > Burkholderiales > Rhodocyclaceae > Propionivibrio. The sequence continues at coordinate 469 of JANNNT010000436.1, forward strand.
CCGCCATGGCGTTCGCCGCGTTGTGCAAGCCGACGAGTTTAAGTGCCGCCAGCGCAATCAGTTTTTCTTCGCCATGCACGATCCAGCCTTCCTCGAGGCCGTAATCGCGCGCGCCGACAGCGGGGTCGAGACCAAAGCTGACCACGTTGCGCCCGCCTTGCTTCCATTTGGCGCTGCGCTCGTCATCACGGTTGAGCAGCATGACGCCCGCGCCCTGAAAGACGCGCGCCTTGGCCGCGGCGTAGCCATCCATTCCGGCGTAACGATCAAGATGATCTTCGCTGACATTGAGCACGGTCGCCACATCCGCGTTCAGCGTATGTGTCGTTTCCAACTGAAAACTGGAAAGTTCCAGCACCCAGGCAGCAGGTGCCGCCGGATAGCCGGAAGCCCCATCCTGAACGCCCATCAGCGCATCGAGTGCCGACGGTGAAATATTGCCGCAAGCGATGGCGGGCACACCTACGGCATTCAGCAGGTGGGCCGTCAATGCGGTCGTCGTCGTCTTGCCGTTGCTGCCGGTGATGGCGATGACCTTGGCCGACGGGGTCATTTCGCGAACACCCCAGGCAAACAGTTCAATTTCGGAGACGACCGCTACCCCACGGGCAACAGCGGCTTGCACTTGCGGCTCCTGCACCGGCACGCCGGGGGAGATGGCGATCAGATCGATTCCGGCGAAGGTCTCGGCAACGAACGGCCCGGCAATCAGTTCAGCCTGCGGTGCGGCGGTGCGCAGCGCATCCACGTTGGGCGGCTGCACACGGCTGTCGGCAACGCGCACGACGGCGCCCTGGCGGGCTAGCCATTTGGCCATGGCCAGCCCGGTCTCGCCGAGACCGATGACCAGTACGTGTTTGCCGTAAAGCGTCATGTCAGCGAATCTTCAATGTGGAAAGGCCGACCAGCACCAGCATGATGGTGATGATCCAGAAACGGACGACGACCTGAGTCTCTTTCCAGCCGCTGAGTTCGTAGTGGTGATGCAGCGGTGCCATGCGGAAAATCCGCTTGCCACCGGTGAACTTGAAGAAGAGAACCTGTGCCGCCACCGACAGCGTCTCGGCAACAAACACCCCGCCCATGATGGCCAGGACAATTTCCTGGCGCACAATTACGGCCACCGTTCCGAGCGCCGCGCCGAGCGCCAGTGCGCCAACGTCGCCCATGAACACTTCCGCCGGATACGCGTTGAACCACAGGAAACCGAGCCCGGCACCAACCATCGCGCCGAGGAAAACAGCCAGTTCGCCGGCCCCCGGAATGTAGGGCATGAACAGGTATTTTGAGAAGACCGCGCTACCGGCGACATAGGCAAAGATGGCCAGCGCGCCGGCGATCATCACCGTCGGCATGATGGCCAGCCCATCAAGGCCGTCGGTCAGATTGACGGCGTTGCTGGTACCGACGATAACAAGGTAGGTCAGGGTAATGAATCCAATCACGCCGAGCGGATAGGTCACGGTTTTGAAGAAGGGCACGATCAGCTGCATCTCCGCCGGAACAGTCGATGTCAGCGCAAGATAGACGGCCACGACCAGCCCGAGCACAGATTGCCAGAAATACTTCCAGCGGCTGGCCAAACCTTTCGGGTCACGATTGACGACTTTCTGCCAGTCGTCGTACCAGCCAATGGCACCAAAACCCAGGGTGACGATCAGCACCACCCACACGTAACGATTGCCGAGATCCGCCCACAGCAGGGTGGTTATACCGATGGCGATGAGGATCAGTGCGCCACCCATGGTCGGCGTACCGGACTTGACGAGGTGCGTCTGCGGACCATCGTGCCTGACCGCCTGACCGATCTTCTTGGTCGTCAGCCAGCGGATGACACGCGGACCAGTCACAAAGGAAATGATCAGCGCCGTCATGGCCGCCAGCACGGTACGCAGGGTGATATAGCTCAGTACATTGAATCCGCGCACATCCTGCGACAGCCATTGGGCCAGCATCAGCAGCATTATTTGCCCCCCTCCGCTGGCCTTGCATTGGCGTCGACGCTAACGGCATCGGCCACGCGCTCCATGCGCATGAAACGCGAGCCCTTGACGAGCACCGTCGTTTCCGGAGTCAACTCGCTGTCCAGCGCTTCAATCAGGTCTTCGATTTTCTTGAAGTGCTTTCCGCCCGTACCGAAGTTATGCAAAGCCAGCGCACTGGCATCCCCCAGAGCGAACAGCAGATCAACGCCCTGACTCTTGGCATAGCCGCCAATCTCGTCATGGAACTGGCCGGACATATCGCCGATCTCGCCCATGTCGCCAAGAACCAGGATTTTTTTCCCCACTGTCGAGGCCAGCACATCGATGCCGGCACGCACCGAATCCGGATTGGCGTTATAGGTGTCGTCGAGCAGGGTCGAGCCGTTCAGCCCCGTGCGCCGCTGCAACCGGCCCTTGATGCCGCGAAAGGCGATCAGGCCTTCGCGTACGGCGGCCAGCGTCACGCCAGCGGCCAGTGCGGCAGTCGCTGCACCCAGCGCATTGCGGGCGTTGTGCGCCCCCGGCAAGGCCAGTTCAAGTTCGATCTGTTCGCCCTGCACGGTGATGGTGAGGTGGTTTTCCAGCCCGCGCGCCAGATAGTGCCCGGTGACATCGGCCGCTCGCTCAAAAGAGAAACTCAGCACACTCCGATTGGCGCTCTGCGCACGCCACAGATCAGCCCACGCATCGTCGGCGTTAAAAACGGCCACGCCCGGCTTGGCAAGGCCCATGAAAACGCTGCCTTTTTCCGTGGCAATGGTCTCGATGCTTCCCATTCCGGCCAGATGCGCACGCTGGGCGTTGGTCACCAAGGCCACGCTTGGCCGGGCGATGCGGGTGAGGTAGGCAATCTCCCCCGGATGATTCATTCCCATCTCAAGGATAACAGCGCGGTGAGCGTTATTCAGTTTGAGCAAGGTCAGCGGCAGGCCGATGTCGTTATTCAGGTTGCCCTGTGTCGCCAGCACGGTATCGCCGAAGGCGGCTTTCATGATGCTGGCAATCATTTCCTTGCTGGTGGTCTTGCCATTGCTGCCGGTCACGGCAATCAGCGGCAGCGTAAAACGGCTGCGCCAGTCGGCGGCCAAAGCGCCGAGCGCCAGACGCGTATCGGCGACCACAATCAGCGGCAGCCCGATTTCCTTCAGACTCTCGGCCGCTTCAACATCAACCACGGCGGCAGCGGCGCCGCGCTCTTTTGCCACACTGACAAATTCATGACCGTCGAAATTCATGCCGCGCAATGCGACAAAGAGCTCGCCGGCGGCAATCTTCCGGCTGTCCGTCGACACTCCGGAAAACGTCGTGTTTTCACCGGACAAAGTTCCGGTCATGGCGGTTGTTGCGGCGACAAGATCCATCATTACAGTCATTGGCCAATCTCCCGACGGGCGGCCAGTGCGGCCTGTGCTTCAGTAACATCTGAGAACGGGCGACGTACGCCGGCGATTTCCTGATACGGCTCGTGCCCTTTTCCGGCAAGCAAAATCACATCCGCCGGATGTGCAGCAAGAATCGTCTGGCGAATGGCCACGGCACGGTCAGCGATGACTTCGGCGTTCGGCGCCGCGACACGGATTTCGTCAAGTATCGCCAACGGATCTTCACTGCGCGGATTGTCACTGGTCAGCACGACGCGGTCAGCGTGTTGCGTCGCGATTCCACCCATCAACGGGCGCTTGCCGCGATCACGATCGCCGCCACAGCCGAAAACGGCAACCAAACCCGCACCACGCGCCTTGGCCACGCCGCGCAAGGCGCACAACGCGCTTTCCAGCGCATCGGGCGTATGGGCATAATCGACGACGACCAGCGGTTCGTTGTGCCCGCCAATTTTTTCCAGCCGTCCCGGCGGCGAGGGCAGATCGGCAAAGCGGGCCGCAACCTCCGAAGGGGTCAATCCGGCATCGATCAATACGGCGGCAACCGCCAGCAGATTGGATACGTTGTAGCGCCCAAGCAATCCCGTCTCAACCAGCGCCCGACCATTCGGCGCGCAAAGACGAAAACGCATGCCGTGAATGGTTTCCTCGACGTTCTCTGCACGGATCACG
>JANNNT010000444.1:0-1860 GCA_031398685.1 Rhodocyclaceae bacterium
CCACTTCTCAAGCGCTTGATTACCTTCTCCTTCAACTGGTTTGCAGTCGCACCCGGCAAGGCGATAGGCGTAATAGCCGAAACGATGCCGCGATGCGTCACGGGTGAGAGTCCAAGAACGCTGCCAATCGGGAAGCCCATAAAAGCGATGCTTTGCCCTTCGCGCACCGACCCTGCTGATTGCAAAACAACAGCTGGTAAAGGCGAGCCCTCAATTCGTAACAAGGCCAGATCATGGGATTTATCGTTCACCATAATTTTAGCCGCACGTTGTTGTACGCCTGCACGTCCGGATGTCGTTAGAACCATCAGCACTTCAGCGTCGGCCAAACCAAGCATTTCCGGCACAACGTGGGCATTGGTTGCAACCAGAGTGCCATTACCCACGACAAAACCTGTCCCGCGCATGACGAATGCCGGACTTCGAGTTTTGACGTACGTACCGACGACGACAACCGAAGGTTTGATCTGATCGATCAAATCGGGCAAGTCGGCAGATGCAGGCCCGGTATGCGACAACAAAACGACAAGAAAGCACAGGTGCGTGAGTCGCCGGAATACCTCCTGGCGTATCGATACCATCACGGCCTCCTTGAAAAACTTAAATTGATTTGGCAATACGGATTCTGGGCAGTTCTGGTGACGGCGGAGTCACCTCGGGGTCGTACGGATGGTCATCTTTCTTGAAAATTCTCATGATCCGCTTGACGTAGCCGCGTGTTTCCGCATAAGGAGGAATACCCCGAAAGCGGTTAACGGCACCCTCTCCGGCATTGTAGGCGGCAGCAACCAGAGCGACATTTCCCTCAAAATAGGCCAGTAGCCAGCGCAGGTAGGCCATCCCGCCGCGAATATTCTGCTCGGGATCGAATGGTTTCTTGACGTTAAAGCGTACCGAGGTTTCAGGGATAAGCTGCATCAAACCCTGGGCATTCTTGGGAGAAACCGCAGTGACTTCAAAATTGGATTCGGCCTGGATAATGGCCATGACAAGTTGCGGACTGATGCCATACTCGGGGGCCAGTTTACTCACCAGCCCGAAGACTTTCTGCTGCGCGGGAGTGACTACCGAATAGGCACCGTCATCTTCGATTTCAATTGCCACGCTCTTCATGCATCCAGGCATGGGCGCTGCCTTCTGTCCGACGAACCTTAGCATTTTCCGCGCCTGTCCATGCCCCTTCTCAGCGGCCAGTTTGAAGAAATACGCGGCCATTTCGTCGTTGCGCTCGACACCGCGACCATTGGCGTACATCCAGCCCAGGCTGAATTGGGCTTCCGCGTCTCCCAAACGCGCCCCATCACAATACAGATTGGCGGCACGCAATGGATCTTTTGCAACACCTTCTCCGTGCTCGTAGGCACGTGCTTCATTTCTCAGGAGATCAAGTTTGCCGGCCGTAGGGGAATCCGACTGGGCCGCTGACGCTGACGCAAGCGCAAAACAGGACTGAACGACGAACAGGGTCACGAATGCTGACGAATTCCGAAGAATTTTCTCGTACGTGACCCGCATGCTCAGATCCCACACGCTTCCGGGGGTGTAAAGTGCGCCATATACCAAGGCATGGCAACGCGAATCCCGTCCTCCAGACTATGGGTTGGGGCGTAATTCAGCAAACGCATAGCCTTGGAGATATCAGCCTGCGAATGGCGAACATCGCCGGACCGAAATGCCCCATAGCGGGGCTTCAAACTAGCGAGGCCGGGGGTTTTCTCGGACAGTATGTCGCGCAGCATTTCAAACAGATGGCTGAGCGATGTGCGGTCATTGAGCGCCACGTTGTACACCTGATTTGTGGCCTCAGGATTTTCGCACGTTGCAGCCAGCAGATTGGCCTGAACCGCGTTGGCCACAAAA
>JANNNT010000455.1:0-9259 GCA_031398685.1 Rhodocyclaceae bacterium
CTCTGCCGCAGCAGGGTCGCCGCTACCGCCATCCGCCACTGCGTCAGATATTGCATGGGCGGCTGGCCGATAAGCCGCACAAATCGATCATAAAATGCCGAACGCGACAGCGCGACTTCGTTCGCCAGTTCGTCTATCGTCCACGCCCGCGCCGGGTTTTCATGGATCAGGGCGAGGGCGCGTCCGACCTGACGGTCGCGCAATCCCGACAGCCAGCCGGTGCTGTCCTCGGGCAGCCGTTCGACATGGCGGCGAACGGCATCGACAAACATCATCTCGCTGATGCGCTCGAGCACGGCGTCACCGCCGGGCCGCTTGTTTTGCGATGCGTTGACCGCCTGCTGCATGACCTGACTGATCCATGCGCCGTCGCCGGCAGCGGGCAGATGCAGCAGGCGCGGCAGCGTGGCGAGCAGGGGATTGAAAGGCCGCAGGTCGCAACCCAGGAAGCCGCACACGAGATTGCTCACCGCGTCCGGCGCCGGCACGCCATATGAAAATTCATACAGCGATTGAAACACGATCGGGATGGGCTTGGGATCGTCGCGCGTGGCGTAGACCCACTCCGGTGCCATTCGGGTCGGCCGGATTCCGGGAGCACTCGACAGCACATGCGCGTCGCCGTGCGGAAATATCACGATGTCGCCGGTTTCCAGCCGTACCGGCGGCTCGCCGACGATGGCCGCCCACCCGCAGCCCTTGGTGATGACGTGATATTCCATCACGTGCTCCGCGCCGGGGATTACGGCGCCGGCAATCTCGGTCGCGTGCGGCGCCTCTACCGCCCATTCGTGCCCGAAGCTCAGGTAATAGAAAACCGCGCCGCGCAGGTGTACCGAGCGCAGAACATCGGACAGCGTATCGGTGGTCATAGGCGGGCTCCCGGACAATCAGGCAAGCGCGGCGGACGTTCAGTTAAGTCCGCCAACAATTAAGGACGTGCGGGCAAATGTGAACGACGAGCAGACAAGTGTCAAGCACGCATGACGTGAATAATTGGGGCCGTTCACACCGATGAACCTGACCATTCTTTCATTTCCAAGGAGAACGAAACATGACCAACTTAACTTTATCCACGCCTTCAACGGAAAAACCATCCGTTCCCGCCGCCCCGGACTACGCGGCAATCAAACAACGCCAGCAGGCGACGTGGGCCAGCGGTGACTTTGCCGTCATCGGCGTTACGCTGCAGATTGTCGGTGAGTCTCTGGCCGAAGCGACCGACATCCGTGCCGGTGAGCGTGTGCTCGATGTCGCAGCGGGTAACGGCAATGCCACGCTCGCTGCCGCCCGCCGCTTTGCCGAAGTCACCTCGACCGATTACGTCCCCGAACTGCTTGACAAGGGGCGCGCTCGGGCTGCGGCCGAAGGCCTGCACGTGGACTTCCGTACGGCCGACGCCGAAAACCTGCCGTTCGAGGATGGCCACTTTGACGCCGCGCTATCGACGTTCGGCGCGATGTTCACTCCGGATCACGCGCGAACCGCAAGCGAGATGCTGCGCGTGGTACGCGACGGAGGACGTATCGGGCTGGCGAACTGGACCGCTGAAGGTTTTATCGGACAGCTGTTCAAGATCATTGGCAGCTACATTCCCGCGCCGGCGGGGCTGAAATCACCTGCCTTGTGGGGCGCCGAACCGCACATCGTCGAACTGTTCGGCACCCACGCTGCAGACATACGCACGGTGCGCAAGCACTTCAACTTCCGTTATCACTCCACCGCACATTGGGTGCAGATCTTTCGCGACTTTTACGGGCCGACACTCAAGGCGTTCGCAGCGCTCGACCAGGCCGGAAAGAACGCGCTCGAAAAAGACATCACCGCGCTGCTCGACCGCTTCAATGTTGCCGGCCCCGCGTCCCTGGTGGTGCCCGCAGAATACCTCGAAGTCGTGGTGACCAAACGCAGTGGCTGACATGAAAATCTGATCACTGGCGCCATCGCGATTTGCGGCTATCCAGCCGCTTGCGTGCCAAGGCGGGGTTTTGCATCGGTCGGTTTCAACATGACTGCCCGCTAGCTCAAGGTGGCGCCAGCAAGCTTTGCACCAAAACTGATAAACAACCCGCCGACCCCGCCGGTGGCAAGCGCCGAGAAGCGGCGCCGGCGGCGAAACTGCATGGCAAGGTGAGCACCGCCAAAGATCAGGATCGACAAATACAGCGCACTGAAAAACTGAACGATCACGCCCAGGATGCAGAACGACAGTCCCGTGTGCGGATAACTCGAATCGACGAACTGGATGAAGAAAGAAATGAAAAACAGGATCGCCTTCGGGTTCATCAAGCTGATGATCAGCGCAGTATGGAACGGGCGCGAGGTGTCGACAGCCGGCTGAGCATCATCCCCCTCGGATTTGCCTCTGCCCCGCCAGATGGCGATGGATGAACGCAAGAGGCCAACCCCCATCCACGCCAGATAGAGCGCACCGGCATACTTGAGCACCATGAACACCGCCGGGTTCGCCTGCAGCAGCGAGGCAGCACCCGTAGCTGACAGCAGCATAAGAATGGCGTCGCCCACAAAAACGCCACAGGCCCCTCGGTAGCCTGCCGCCACACCCCAGCGCGTAGCCACCGACATCACATACAGGGAATTCGGGCCGGGCAGCAGAATGATAAAAATGGTTCCCGCGATGAAGGTCGCGATATTGTTGATCCCGTAAAACATGGAATGTCCTTGGCCGAAAACTCGATGACGAAGAGGATACCAAATCAAGCCCCTTTCCGCAGACATACATCGCCCATGCAGCAACCAGCGCGTTTCAAAAATGAAGGGTAGCCGCTTTGCTCTGCTCGCTGGCACTTCCAGCGTTCAAGCCGAGTCATGCGATGCCTGAACTCGACGTGCCGAGTGTAAAATTCCCTCAAGTGAATTCAAGGGAGTCCGCCATGCATGTCACGCTCGTCCACGTACGCGTCAGGCGGGAGGATGTCGACGCCTTCATCGCCGCAACACGTGCGAACCATGAGGCCTCGATCACCGAGCCGGGCAACCGCCGCTTCGACATTCTGCAGTCGCCCGACGACCCAACGTGCTTCATCCTGTATGAGGCCTATGCGTCGGTCGCTGACGCCGCCGCCCACAAGGAAACCGCCCACTATCTTGTCTGGCGCGAAGCGGTTGCCAGCATGATGACCGAGCCGCGCCGCGGTGAGCAGATGAACGGCCTTTTCCCCGCATGAGCGACTGTTTCTGGCTTGCGTTGGCGGGCGCGCGCAGTTGGTGGAACACGGTGCTGACGGTACAGCGGAATAGGAATCGTGGCTGTTCTATTCCTAGTGCACGTGCCGATGGTGAGCGTCCGGAAAGTGTGGATGGGCGTGTAGCAGGGTTTCATGCCGATGTGGATGTTTATGCGTCACACCTGCCGCAACGCGTGCTGCATGCGGGTGTTGATGGTGCTCGTCGTGGGCGTGCTCATGCTCGTGTTCCAGCGATTCGTGCCCATGCGCATGTTCGTGACGCTCGGTCAGATGCAACCAAAGCCCCAGCGCCATCAAGACTCCGGCAAGCAGCAGGTTCGGTGTGAGTGGTTCGCCCATAACCAATGCCAGGAATGTGCCGACAAAAGGAGCCGCGGAAAAATACGCCCCGGTGCGTGCGGTACCGAGATGGCGCAGGCCGACCACGAACAAGGCCAGGCTGACGCCATAAGCAAAGAAACCGACAAGCATCGCGGCCGCCGCATTCGGCAACGTCGGCAGGGCGGCGCCCAACGAAAAAGCCAGAGCCAGATTGACCACCCCGGCTACCAGTCCCTTGATCGAAGCGATCCAGGCCGCATCGGTTAGCGAGATCTTGCGGGTCAGATTGTTGTCGATGCCCCACGCGAAACAGGCGCCAAGTACCGCCAACGAGGGCCACAGGGCGATGAATTGAACCTCGCCCGGCCAACTCAAAACAATGGCTCCAGCAACGATTGCCAGCATCCCGAGCGCGATCCGCCGGTCGACATTCTCCTTGAAGGCGACCCAGGCCAGCACCGTGGTGAACACCCCTTCTGCATTCAAGAGCAGCGAAGCACCGGACGCCGGCATGCCCGTCAATCCCAGCATCAACAGCACGGGGGCAACGACACCGCCACTCATGATGGCTCCGGCAAACCATGCGGCCTCATCGTGTGGCAACTTAACGGCCGGCGCTCTGATCAACGTGCGGTAGAGGGTCAACCCAAGGCCTGACCCAAGGTAGAGCAAGCCCGCCAGCAACCACGGACTGACCGAATCAAGCAGCAATTTCGCCACGGGCGTTCCGGCGCCAAACAGCACGGCGGCTGCAAGTGCGGCCGCGATGCCGCGATAACGTTCTGCATCAATCCTGCGCATTCGTTCCATTCCCCTTTGTCCTAGTGGACGGATCCTTCGTGCTGGCCATCAACGGCGCTTGCGTTGGCGGGCGAATGGCAAGAGCACGCCTCTCCCTCAGCCGCTTGAGCCAGTGTGCGCAGGATTCCGCATTCGCGGGCGGTTTGATGGGCGTGACAGGTGTCGCGCAACGAATGCAACTGCCGTTCAAGTAGACGCAGTGATTCAATTTGCTGGTGGAGGCGCATGATCTGCCGGTCAATCAGCTGGTCGATCTCATCGCAGGCCAATTCGGGGCTGGCCTGGAAGCTCCTCAACGTACGCACCGCCGGCAACCCGATGCCGAGGGAACGGCAATGGCGAATGAAGTTCAGCTGCACCAGATGAGCGTCGGTGTAGCTGCGGTAGCCATTGGCCTCGCGTGCGGGCGCGTCGAGCAATCCCTCGCGCTCGTAAAAACGCACCGTTTCGACGTCGCAATCGCTTTGTTTTGCCAGTTCTCCGATTCTCATCGCAATTCCTTCCCAAAAACCTCTTGACCCTGTAGTAGCTACAGACAGTTTAATGGTGACATTGTTTCCGAGGTACGCCCCATGAATCAAGCTGTCAAGCCCAAGCCGGTTTTCCTTCTCCATGTGCAGGAGACGAAAAAGTGTTGCGGGTCTGGACAACCAAACCCTTCCGCAGGCGATAGCTGCTGCGCGCCGGCTTCGGATGCCGGGAAAGATCAATTCCCGAACAAGAAGACGCTGCCGCCGGAAGAGGCGAGCAAGGTGCGCTATCGCATCGAGAAGCTGTGCTGCCCGACCGAAGAACGGCTGATACGCAACCGTCTGGAACCCATGCCGGGGATCCTTCGCCTCGACTTCAACCTGTTGGAAAGAGAACTGACGGTCTATCACCGCCTCGATGGTCAGAAAGCAATTGCGACGGCGTTAGACCGCCTGGATATGGGGTCCAGCCTGCTCGACGCTAATGCGCCGGCAACCGCGCTGCCGCCAGCGCTGAGCGTCCGATTGAAGGTCATGCTGGCGATCAGTGGTCTGGCCGCCGTCAGTGCCGAAGCTGCCGCCTGGACGACCGGGCTGGAAACCTCGTGGCCGGTGATGGCGCTGGCGGCGGTGTCGCTCGTGAGCGCCGGCTTGCCGACGTTGAAGAAAGGCTGGATCGCCCTAAGGAACCTGACACTCAACATCTATTTCCTGATGTCGCTGGCGGTCGTTGGCGCCTTCGCCATCGGCAAATGGCCGGAAGCGGCGATGGTGGTGTTTCTGTTCGCGTTGGCCGAGGCCATCGAAGCGCTCTCGCTGGAACGGGCGCGCCATGCAATCAAATCGCTCACCGCGCTGACGCCGGAAAGCGCCGAGGTGAAGGTCGCGGACGGCTGGCAGGAACAAGCGCTGGCCAGAGTGGCGGTCGGTAGCCGCATCCGGATTCGTACGGGTACGCGCGTACCGCTCGATGCCCGCGTCGAGTCCGGGCAGGCGGCATTGGATCAGGCGCCGATCACGGGCGAAAGCCTGCCCGTAGACAAACAGGTTGGCGACCTGCTCTACGCCGGCAGTATCGTCACCGACGGCGTGGTGGAAGCGACGGTCACGGCCGTAGCCGGTGACAGCACCCTGGCGCGCATCGCCGCCGCCATTCAGCAGGCGCAATCGCAACGGGCGCCGACACAGCGCTTTGTCGATCAATTCGCCCGCTTCTACACCCCTGCCGTGGTTGTTCTCGCCGCCCTGGTGGCTGTGCTGGGGCCGCTGCTGTCCGGTGGAACGTGGGCGGACTGGCTCTACGAGGCTCTGGTCGTTCTGGTTATCGCCTGCCCGTGCGCCCTGGTGGTTTCGACGCCGGTCACGGTGGTCAGTGGACTGGCGGCAGCGGCGCGGCACGGCATCCTGATCAAGGGCGGCGTTTACCTCGAAGGCGGCCGCTTGCTGAAGGTTGTGGCGCTGGACAAAACCGGCACGCTGACGCAAGGAAAAGCGGTGCTGACCGATGCCGAGCCTTTCGCTCAAATGCCGATCGAACGTGCGTTGTTGATCGCAGCCAGCCTGGACGAACACAGTACCCATCCGGTCGCCCAGGCTTTGGTCAAAGGATGGCAAGAACGGCAACCGGATGCCGCGATGTTGTCCGTCGAAGGCTTTGGCGTGCTCAACGGGCGCGGTGTTAAAGGTGTCGTCGCTGGCCAACTCTGGCATTTGGGCAATCACCGTCTCATTGAAAAACTGGGCGCCTGCTCACCGGCATTGGAAGCCCGACTGGCGGTGCTGGAAAATGCCGGCAAGACGGCCATCGTCCTGTTCGCGGCAACGGGTCCGGAGGCGATCTTTGGCGTAGCTGACACGCTTCGGCCGGAGAGCGTACAAGCGGTAGCTGACCTCAAGGCGCTAGGCGTCGAAGCGGTGATGTTGACCGGCGACAACCCAGCAACCGCTCGGGCGATTGCCGATCAACTCGGCCTACACGATGCTCGCGGCAACCTGATGCCCGAAGACAAGCAGGCGGTGATTGCCGAGTTGAAACAACGGCATGGTGCGGTCGGCATGGTCGGCGATGGGGTGAATGACGCGCCGGCGTTGGCCCGGGCGGACATTGGTTTCGCCATGGGGGCGGCCGGCACGGCGACAGCGCTGGAAACCGCCGACGTCGCCATCATGGATGACGACCCGCGCAAGGTTGCGGCCTTCATTCGCCTCAGCAGGGACACGGTAGCGGTTCTGCGGCAGAATATTGCCTTGGCGTTGGGCATCAAGGTTGTTTTCCTGGCGCTTGCTTTAAGTGGCCATGCGACGCTGTGGATGGCCGTATTCGCCGATATGGGAGGGAGTCTGCTCGTCGTGTTCAATGGCCTGCGCTTGCTGCGCAAGTAGCGCGCTCAGGTCTATTCCATTGAACGGCTCGCGCAGTGCTTGTGTCGAACGGCTCCTAATTTCGCAACGGCTATTTTTAGACTGATTTCAGTGATCCATGAATACACGAGAACGTTCTGATTCCATCTCAAAAACGGCACCCATCGGTTGGACGCTGACGTTCGGCGCCTGGCTGATCGCGACCGGATCGACGCTCGGCTCGCTGTTTTTCGGCGAGGTGATGGGCTACACCCCCTGCGTGCTCTGCTGGTATCAGCGGATCGCCATGTTCCCGCTCGTCTTCGTACTCGCGGCCGGGCTGTTTCCCTTTGATCCGCGCGTCGTGCGCTATGCACTGCCGCTGGCCGTGGCGGGATGGGGATTGGCGCTTTTTCATCTGGCGCTCAACGCCGGCTGGGTACCCCAGGCCATCAAGCCCTGCCAGCAGGGGGTGCCATGCTCAGAGGTGCAGGCGGTCTGGTTCGGCTTCGTGACCATCCCCTTCTTGTCCATGCTGTCGTTTTCACTGATCGCCGTGCTGCTGTTGGCGGCCCATCTCAAAGGCTTCAAATGAAACAGAAAACCGTCTTCGTCGTCTCCGCGATCGTCCTGCTCCTGATCTTTGTCGCTGGCGCGCTGTTCTACACGGACCAGCAGGGAAAAGAGGCCAATCAGAGGGCTGAAGCCAATCGCGCTATTTTGGTCCGCATGCATTCACCGACCCTCGGCAAGGCGGACGCACCGGTCGTCATCGTCGAATTCCTTGATCCGGCCTGTGAGACCTGCCGGGAGTTCTATCCGATGGTCAAACAACTGATGGACACACATCCCGGCAAGATTCGCCTCGTGCTGCGCCATGCACCGTTCCACAGGGAGTCAGACAAGGTTGTTGCGGTACTCGAAGCCGCGCGTCGGCAGGGCAAGTTCTGGCCAGCGCTCGAAGCCCTGTTGACCAACCAGGCCGACTGGGTGCAGAACCATACGGCCAACGTGGATCGGGCGTGGACGCACCTTGAGGGTGTCGGGCTCAACATGGAACAGTTGGCCTTCGATATGACTTCCCAAGAGATCGCCACCGTGATCGCGCAGGATCTCGCCGACGCAAAAACACTGAACGTCACCAAGACTCCAGAATACTTCGTCAACGGCAAGCCGTTGCCAAGCTTTGGCTTTGAGCAGTTGAAGGATCTGGTTGAGCAGGCACTAGCAGAGACTCGCGCCCGTTGAGCGAGCCTGTGCATTACAGCGCCAGTCAGAAGGAGACCACCCTGTCGCTATCCACCACCCAATCGGACAGGGCAAATGGCGGGCATGGTCGAGCAGCAGGCTGATGCCAGATTACCGGGGCCGTCCGCTTGATGATCAGCAAGCTGCCATAGGCCATGTCAAATTCATCAGGTAGCTCAGAGTCGATTCTTGTCGGTCGGGGAACGGAAAGTTGCCGCTAAACTCGTGAATCCCGTCGACGTTCGATAACGAATCGAGAGCAAAAGTGGATTGTTTCGCTCTCCAATCGCAGCAAGGTCCGATCAGAAAAAGTTAGCTACAATCCGATCGGCGCATCAGATGTCCATGACGGGGCCACACTCTCGGGAGAAGTTCATTATGAAATACGTTCTGATCGGTACCGGAAATATCTGCAATACCTACGTCGCTGCCGTCGAGAAACTGCCAGACAGCGAAATCGTCGGCTGTGTTTCCCGTTCCGCGCGTCGCCCCCAGTCTGCGCCGCAACTGGAATGCAAAGCGAACCTGGCCGACATATCCACGCCGTTTGATGCGGTGATCATAACCACGCCCAATGGTCTGCACCATCAGTCAGCCATTGACGCAGCCCGCCTGGGCAAGCATGTGCTGACAGAAAAGCCGTTGGATATCCACCTCGCTACCATGGACGCGATGATTGCCGCCTGCGAACAGGCTGGCGTCACACTCGCGGTAGCCTACCAACGCCGGACCAATCCCGACAACCAGACGCTAAAAAAGCTGTTCGGCACGGGTGCTTTCGGGCGTATCTACGCCGCGGATCTTTCCTGCAAATTCTGGCGTGACCAAGCCTATTACGACAGCGGCGCGTACCGTGGGGGCTGGGAAATC
>JANNNT010000470.1:0-2814 GCA_031398685.1 Rhodocyclaceae bacterium
GGAGCAAGGCGATCAACGCCAAGGGCACGATCAAGGCGACGCTCGGTTCGGTCAACATTCCGGTCGTTTGCGCCGGGGTAACGGTCAATCCGGGCGACGTGATTATCGCCGACGCCGACGGCGTCGTCGTGGTGCCGGCAGCGAACGCGCAGCAGGCTGCCGATGCCGCCGCGACGCGCGAGGACAACGAGACCGGGAAGCGACAGAAACTCGCCGCCGGCGTCCTCGGCCTCGACATGTACAAAATGCGCGAGCCGCTCGAAAAAGCCGGTCTCAAATACATCGACTGAGGGATACGAAAATGGATTTCACGATGACTCCCGGCTGGCTCTGTTTCCACCCAACGCCTTCGCTGCCGAGGTTCGCCGTACCGGCGGGCGCGGTCGATGCCCACTGCCACGTCTTCGGCCCCGGCGCACAGTTTCCCTACGCGCCAGAGCGCAAATACACGCCGTGCGACGCGTCGAAAGAGCAACTGTTCGCCCTGCGCGACCGGCTAGGTTTTGCGCGCAACGTGGTCGTCCAGGCGACCTGCCACGGCGCCAACAACCGCGCGCTGATCGACGCCTTGCGGCATTCGGAGGGCAAGGCGCGCGGCGTCGCCACGGTCCGGCGCAGCATCAGCGATCAGGACCTTCAGGCGCTGCACGCGGCCGGCGTGCGCGGCGTACGCTTCAACTTCGTCAAGCGCCTCGTAGACTTCACGCCGAAGGACGAACTGCTCGAAATCGCCCAGCGCATCGCGCCGCTCGGCTGGCACGTCGTCGTCTATTTCGAGGCCGCCGACCTGGCGGAACTGTGGGATTTCTTCACCGCGCTGCCGACGACGGTGGTCGTCGACCACATGGGGCGGCCGGACGTCGGCAAACCGGTCGACGGCCCGGAGTTTGAACTGTTCGTGAAACTGATGCGCGAGCATGACAACGTCTGGTCGAAAGTGAGTTGCCCCGAACGCCTCTCGCTGACCGGCCCGCGTGCGCTCGACGGCGAGCAAAATGCTTACCTTGACGTGGTGCCATTCGCACGCCGCCTGGTCGATAACTTTCCCGACCGCGTTTTATGGGGAACAGACTGGCCACATCCGAACCTGAAAGACCATATGCCCGACGATGGTCTGCTGGTGGATTTCATTCCTCACATAGCACCAACCGTCGAACTCCAGCAGAAACTTCTGGTGGATAACCCGATGCGCTTGTACTGGCCCGAAGAGGCCTGAGCACATCGTTAATTTTCAACACATTACTGCATAACGGCAGGGGAAAAGGGTAAAACAAATGAGTCTCGAAAATTCGATTGCACAAGAACTTGTCCAACCTGAATCGCACCAACGGGAGGCGCCCGTCGTGAACAAGAAACGATGGTACAAGCAGTTGTGGTTTTACGTCATGTTGTCGATGCTCGTTGGTGTCGTCGTCGGCCACTGGTTTCCGGAATTTGGTACCAAGATGCAGCCGTTTGGCGATGCCTTCATCAAGGGCATCCGGATGCTGATTGCCCCCATCATTTTGTTCACTGTCGTCCTCGGCATCGCCGGTATGGGAGACATGGCAAAAGTGGGTCGCGTAGCCATCAAGGCGTTGATCTATTTTGAAGTGATGACGACGCTTGCGCTGATCATTGCCATGGTGGCCGTGAACTGGTGGGAGCCGGGCGTCGGGATGAATGTGGACGTTTCATCGATCAACACCGACTCGGTCAGTCAGTACGTTGTTCAGGCGAAAGCTCAGACCACCACACAGTTCCTGATGGGCATCATTCCCAACACCGTATTCGGCGCCTTGTCCGAAGGCAACGTTCTCCAGGTTCTGTTTATTTCGATTATGTTTGGTTTCGCCCTGGCCGCTCTGGGCGACAAAGGCAAGCCACTGATCCATATTATTGAGCTGGCTTCAAAAACATTGTTCGGTGCCGTCTCAATTGTTATGTACGCCGCTCCAATCGGGGCATTTGGCGCCATCGCCTTTACGGTTGGCAAGTACGGGGCGGGCTCGCTTCTGCAGCTGGGGAAACTGTTGGGCGGCTTTTACGTGGTCTGCATATTCTTTGTGCTTGTCGTCCTGGGGATGGTTGCCCGACTTGCCGGCTTCAGTATCCTGAAGACGATCCGTTATTTCCGGGAGGAATTGCTGATCTGCCTGGCCACGACTTCATCCGAGGTGGTATTGCCGCGGATGCTGGACAAGCTGGAGCAACTGGGGTGCAAGAAGAGCGTCGTTGGCTTGGTCATTCCCACGGGCTATTCCTTCAACCTTGATGGAACATGCCTCTATCTGGCCTTCGCCACCGTATTCCTTGCGCAAGCAACCAACACGCCGCTGGATCTCGGACAACAGATTGGACTTCTGGCCGTTCTGCTTTTGACATCGAAAGGTGCGGCGGGGGTATCGGGAGCGGCATTCGTCGTTCTGGCGGCGACCTTATCAACCGTCGGTTCAATACCGGTAACCAGTGTTGCACTCATTCTGGGTATTCATCGTCTGATGGCAGAAGGCTTGGTGCCCGTGAATCTGATGGGTAACGCCGTCGCGACAATCGTTGTTGCCAAATGGGAGGGGGCGCTGGATAAAAAGCAGCTTCACGAAGAACTGAACAAGACGGATGTCTAACTCTTTAATCCTCGCAATCGAAAGGATGTAGGCCATGACTCTGGATCTTCGTGGCCTCGTCCGCTTCCGTCCATGTGACTCATCTCTAGTTTCTTAATCAACGACTGGCATTGGGCGAGCTACTTATCGTTGACCTGCTATCAGTAGTGTTCTGCTGACATGAAGCACATTAGCTTGCAAGCAAGGACTTGAGCGGCATTCGGAGTAG
>JANNNT010000520.1:0-3710 GCA_031398685.1 Rhodocyclaceae bacterium
CTGGTGGCCCAGGGCGGTGAATACACCCTGGAAACCATCGCCCCGGATAACACGCACAGCTACACCCGCGTCGCGTCGATCAAGGAGGTGATTCCGTTCGAGCCAGGTCTGGCCGGCCTGATTGCGCGCGCCATCGATCCGGCCACGCGCATCATCTCCTTTACCGTGACCGAGGCCGGCTATTACCTGGATCCGAAAAACGTGCTTGATCCGGCGGCGACCGACATTTTCAACGATCTGTCGGCGCTCAAAGCCGGCAAGCCGGGCAGTACGATCTATGGCGCCTTGTCCGCAATGTTAAAGGCGCGCATGCAGGAGAATGCCGGTCCGGTAACGCTGCTCTGCTGCGACAATCTGCGCCATAACGGCGACCGCTCGCGATGCGGTCTGCTGCAGTTCATCACCAAACTCGGTGATAGCGACCTGCTGGCCTGGGTCGAAGCCAACACGACGAGCCCGAACGGTATGGTCGATCGCATCACGCCGCGCCTGACGCCGGATGTCGCCGAACGCGTGCTTGCCGCCACCGGCTGGGCCGACGCGGCCCCGGTGATGGGCGAGAGTTTCATCCAGTGGGTGATCGAAGACAATTTCTGCGCCGGACGCCCGCAGTGGGAGAAGGTTGGCGTGGAGATGGTCGAATTGGTTGCGCCGTATGAAGAGGCGAAAATCCGTATCCTGAATGCGACTCATGGCTGCGTCGCGTGGGCTGGTACCTTGCTGGGCTTGACTTACATTCACGAAGACGTGGCCGTGCCGGAAATTCGGCAGATGGCCTATGACTACGTGACGAATGATGTGATTCCCTGTCTGGACCGACCGGAATCTCCGAGCCCGATTGATCTGGCCGCCTACCGGGATGTCGTGCTGGATCGGTTCAGCAACCCGTTCGTGCGCGATACGAATGCCCGCGTTGCTGCCGACGGTTCGACAAAACTTGACGGATTCATCTCTCCAACCGTTCGGGATCGCCTAGCGCAGGGCGAGAGTATCGCTAGCGTCGCCCGCTTGCCGGCGCTGTTCCTGGCGTTCCTTGAACGCTGGAATGCCGAAACGCTGCCGTTCGACTATTACGATCACGCGATCAGCAAAGAACGTTGCCACGCAATTTGCACCGCCCCCGATCCGGTCGCCGAATTGACCCGCGAACCGGCCTTCTGGGGTGAGGCTGCCGGAAGTCCTGCTCTACTCGAGTCGGTACGACACGCCTACAAGGAAGTCGACGCGACCCTGGCACGACTAAGGTGATGGGGCACACGAGAAATCCGAACAAGGTCAAGTTTGGAACGAGGATAATCCCGAGTTCAAACCTTCTTGCCTTAGCGCCGACACGCGATTCGCCTAGCTTGACCATGGATTTGATCGTTCTTCCGCGGATTTCACTATGAATCACCCTCATGCATCTCTCGAAGACCCGTTTCAGCGCGACGCGGCGCTTGGCTACGATCCGCCGTCGGATATTGCTGGATTGCTGCGCTGCGTCAGTCACGGCACGCCGTCACCCCTGATTCGCTGGCACTACCACGAGGACTACGAGCTGCACCTCGTCATCGCAACTTCAGGCAAGTTTTTTGTCGGTGATTACATCGGAAACTTTGAGCCGGGCAATCTAGTTCTGACCGGCCCGCGTTTGCCACACAACTGGATCACGACGGATGCACCACCGGAAGGTGTGCCCCTGCGCGATCGCTGCATCGTCTTCAACCGCGGGCCAATCGAGCAAGCCACGCAACTGATGCCCGAACTAAGGGAGGTTCTGCCTCTTTTGGACAGAGCTGTACATGGAATCGAGTTTTTCGGACTTGGGAACATTTCTCGGGAGTATTTTGAGCGTATCGCCGTCAATGGAAATGCGTCACGCCTCGGTATTTTCTTTGACTTGCTCGGTGTCCTCAGTCGATGCAGTGACTATCGTCTGTTGTCTGGTGCCATGCTGCAAGGACTAGAGGACGAAAAAGCGATGGATCAGACCGACAAGGTCGTGAAATTCATTAGTGAGCACTATACCGAGCCACTGCTGATGTCGGACGTCGCCAAGAGGTTCCATATGAGCGAGAGCCATTTCTCTCGCAATTTTCAACGTTGCACCGGAAATTCGTTTACGGATTTCTTGATTCGCGTCCGCGTCACGCGCGCTTGCCAGTTGCTGATGCAGACTAACGATAACATCGCAACGATCTGCTTTGATGTTGGTTTCAACAACGTGGCCAACTTCAATCGCCGCTTTCTGGCCGTCAAGGGCATCACGCCATCGGCTTTCCGGCAACAGACGCGGAGTCGTTTTGGCTAACCACGACGCATGAGTCTTATGTGCTTCCGATGAGTCACGAGTGTTCAAACGCGCCCGTCTCTGGGAACAATTAGTGCACTTCCGAATCAAGCGGCCGGCAAGTGGCGCGACCATCCAATTCAAACCGGACAAAACGAGGCAAACACCATGAACATCATTGATAAATTCAAGCTCACGGGGAAAAAAGCGATTGTCACTGGTGGCGCGCAAGGCATCGGTCAATGCATTGCCCTTGCTTTTGCCGAAGCCGGTGCCGACGTGGCGATCCTTGATCTGAACAACGCGTCTGAAACCGTGGGGAAAGTCAGGGCATTGGGCCGCGAGTGCTTCTCCATCAAGGTGAATATTGCAGATGAAGAAGAGGTGGAGAGCGCCTTTGAAGAAATTGACAAGCGATTTCCGAGCATCGATATTCTCTTCAACAATGCCGGCATCTGCATTTGCACGCCGGCCGAGGAGATGACGCTGGACGAGTGGCGCAAGGTGATCGATGTTGACCTGACCGCGCAGTTTTTGATGGCCCGTGCCGCTGGTCAGCGCATGATCAAGGGCAAAAAAGGGGGCGCCATAGTCAGCACGGCGTCAATGTCGGGGCATATTGCCAATGTTCCGCAGCCGCAATGTGCTTACAACGCCGCCAAAGCGGGTCTTATCCACCTGACCAAATCGCTGGCGATGGAATGGGCAAAATACAACATCAGGGTCAATTCCATCAGCCCCGGTTATATCGCTACGCCGCTGTCCATCGATGTACCGCCGGAACGTATGGAAAACTGGTTCTTCATGTCGCCGATGAAGCGGCTTGGGCGCCCGGAGGAACTCCAGGGCGCGGTAATCTATCTGGCCAGCGATGCTTCGACCTATACGACCGGCTGCGACATCATCATCGACGGCGGCTATACCTGCGTTTAGATCCTTGAACGTCCCGCGGGATATTTATAATCGCAAAAAGCAGCACTTCCAAATATAGGGCATAAGCATACACTCTGAGCGCCTCAATGACTGCTTTCGGGCTAAATCTCGTATAACTGGTTTTGGCCATTTTAGCCGCCCGCTTGCGCGGTGTAGCGAAGAATTTCGCCGCCGCCGATACCAATCAGGACGCTGTCGAGGCAGGAGTTTGACCACGCCATTAGCGCAGTCTTGCCAAAAAAGCTGAAAAAGATCAAGACGGCTGACCCAGCCGGTTCGTTACTTCGAAACGGCTCCAAAGGCCATTTCTTGATAAAATAGGCCTCTAGTCCAAATTACACAGCCGTCAGGAATTTAGGCTACAAGCACTCCCTCACCCCAGCCTCTTTCCCGCAGGAGAGGGGCTGGGAAACCCTCGCCCTTTGGGAGAAGGTGGCGCGAAGCTCCGGGAGAGGGCACGCTTCGTGCGACACAAAAACTGTCGTCTTTATTCCTGACTGCTGAGTAA
>JANNNT010000533.1:0-3172 GCA_031398685.1 Rhodocyclaceae bacterium
CTTCACCCTGGCTAATCAGCTTTCAACCACCGCTTTTCAGAATATTCAGCAGGCACGTTTCATTACCGAGCTTAAACAGGCCGAAGAGGCGCTGGCTTATGAACAGCACTTGATGGACGCCCTCATGGACAACGTTCCGGATCATGTCTACTTCAAGGATTGCGACAGCCGCTTTATCCGGATCAGCAAGTCACTTTGCGAATTGTTCGGCTTGAGCGATCCCGCTGAGGCGGTGGGCAAGACGGACTTCGACTTTTTCACGGAGGAACATGCGCGACAAGCCCGCCAGGATGAACTGGCCATTGTCCGCTCAGGTCATCCGATGATGATGGAGGAAAAGGAAACCTGGGCCCATCATCCCGACACCTGGATCTCGACCATCAAATTACCTTTGCGCGACGAAAACGGAACCATCGTCGGTACCTTCGGCATTTCAAGGGACATTACCGCGCGCAAGCAATCGGACTCAGAACTCGAACAGCATCGCCATCACCTCGCGGAACTGGTTGCCACACGAACCGCCGAACTGGCGCGCGCCAGAGACGCCGCCGAAGCCGCCAATCTGGCCAAGAGCGCCTTCCTGGCCAACATGAGCCACGAGATACGCACGCCGATGAACGCCATCGTCGGCATGGCACACATCCTGCGCCGCAGCGGCCTTACCCCGATACAGGTCGAACGTCTCGACAAGATCGACGTGGCTAGCGAACACCTACTCGACATCATCACCAACATTCTCGACCTCTCGAAGATCGAGGCCGGAAAGTTTGTTATCGAAGAAGCTTCGGTTGCCATTCCCAGCCTGATGAACAACGTCCGCTCGATCATGGCCGAACGTGCCCAGGCCAAAGGAATCACCCTGGAAATCGCGGCCGGCAACTTTCCGTCCGGCCTGCAGGGCGACTCGACACGACTGCAACAGGCCTTGCTCAACTACGCCACCAACGCCATCAAGTTCTCCGAAAAGGGCACCGTGACGCTACGCGCGATCGCCCAGGAGGAAAACGCCGAGTCGATCCTGGTACGCTTCGAGGTTCAGGATCGCGGCATCGGCATCCCGCCCGAAACGTTGCCCCGGCTCTTCAGCACCTTCGAGCAGGCTGACAATTCAACCACACGCAAATATGGGGGCAGCGGGCTTGGACTGGCGATTACCCGCAGGCTCGCCGAATTGATGAGCGGTGACGTGGGGGCCCTGAGCACGCCAGGGGCCGGCAGCACTTTCTGGTTCACGGCTCGCCTGAAAAAGAAGGCAAACGCGGAAGACTTTGCGCTGCCGATCGTGGTTTCAGATGCCGAGAAGCTTATTCGCCAACGCTATTTCGGTCGCCGTATCCTGCTCGTCGACGATGAACCGGTAAACCTGGCGGTCACCCAGTTCCTGATTGAAGAATCAGGACTGGTCGTCGACACTGCAGAAGACGGCGTTCTGGCCATTCGCAAGGCAAGCGACAGAAGCTACGCGATTGTGATCATGGATATGCAGATGCCGAATCTGAATGGACTGGAGGCAACGCAGCGGATCCGAACACTCGCCGGCTATCGTGAAATACCGATACTGGCGATGACGGCCAATGCCTTTGCCGAGGACAAGGCACGCTGCTTCGCGGCCGGAATGAATGACTTCCTGGTCAAACCCATTGACCCTGATGTTCTCTTCTCGATCTTGCTGAAGTGGCTGGAGAACGGCTCAAAACAGGTAGGCAAGCAACTCGGGGAGTGGCCTTGAAATTGCCGATGCCCTTGGAATTTTCCGCGTTGATTTCCCAATCTGGAAGACCTCACCCACGTGCTGACCACACCACTGTCGCCATCACCGAATCGACCGGCCGGCACGCCGAGATATAGTTATACCGCCAGCAGGGTTGAACGCTTTCCGCCAAAAGGGGATAATTCCAAGGCTTTGCGGCCTTTTCAGCCCTTGCAGCCCTTTCCAGCCTTGCCACACTAACCATGACCCATTACCTGTTTATCATTATCGGCGCTGTGCTCGTCAACAACGTCGTGTTGGTGAGGATTCTCGGCCTGTGCCCCTTCATGGGTGTTTCCAAGAAAGTGGAAACGGCCTTTGGCATGGGCGCGGCAACGACCTTCGTACTTACCGTGGCGACCGGTGCCAGCTATATCATCGACCACTTCATGCTTATTCCCTTCGGGCTGGAATATCTGCGCACGATTTCCTTCATTGTCACCATCGCCGCCATCGTCCAGTTGACCGAGATGGTGATCCAGAAAACCAGCCCGCTGCTGCATCAGGTGCTCGGGATCTATCTGCCGCTGATCACCACCAACTGCGCGGTACTCGGCGTGCCGCTGCTCAATGTCGCCAACAAATACAACTTCGTTGAATCGCTGCTCTTCGGCGCCGGTAGCGCCGTCGGCTTCTCGCTGGTGCTGGTGCTCTTCGCCGGCATTCGCGAACGCGTTGAAGGCGCTGACGTTCCTGTTCACTTCCGTGGTGTCGCCATCGCCATGGTGACTGCCGGCTTGATGTCGCTCGCCTTCATGGGCTTTGCCGGCCTGGACAAGTACCAATAATGCTCACCGCCATCCTCATCATGGCGCTTGGTGCCGTCGTTCTAGGCGCTGCGCTGGGTTATGCCTCGATCAAGTTCAAGGTCGAAGGCAACCCGCTGGTCGAAAAAATCGAAGCCATCCTGCCGCAAACGCAATGCGGGCAGTGCGGTTACCCCGGTTGCAAGCCCTATGCCGAAGCCATTGCCGAAGGCGAAGCCGAAATCAACCTGTGCCCACCCGGTGGTCAGGACGGTGTGCGCAAACTGGCTGACCTGCTCGGGCGCGAAGTCAAGCCGCTCGACGCCGAGGAAAAACCCAAACAGGTTGCCATCATCGACGAGCAGACCTGCATTGGATGCACGCTGTGCATCCAGGCCTGCCCGGTCGATGCCATCGTCGGCGCCGCCAAGCAGATGCACACCATCGTTGAAGCGCTGTGCACCGGCTGCGAACTGTGCGTCAAACCCTGCCCGGTGGAATGCATAAGTATGGAAGTAGTAACCGAGAACATCGACAACTGGAAGTGGAAGTATCCGGTCATCGAGATCAAACCCTTCAAGCGTGTCGCCTGATGCTCCAACTCTTCAAATTCAAGGGCGGCGTCAAGCCGGACACCAACAAGACGCCCTCGGTGCAAGCGCCGATCGGCATCGCC
>JANNNT010000537.1:0-9908 GCA_031398685.1 Rhodocyclaceae bacterium
GGGTTCATTTGACCCGAACAGTCGAAAATCACTTTCTTGGCGGCGTTGTTGGTCATGGGTATCAGTCACTGAAAATCGGTTTGGAGCCGGAATCGCTGTATCCAGCCTGATCGTACAGTTTACGCTTTTTTTGCGTCTGGCAAAAATGTGTTGCCCAAAAAAATCCCGGGGCAGGGCAATAAAAAAGCCGATGGCCGATCAAGCGTCAACGCCAAAAATATGCGGTTTGGCATCCAGTTCATCGTAGGGCGTAGGCGCATGTTCAAAAAGCACAAGCTGTTCGACTACCGGCGCGCTATCACATTGCGCCATCGAGGATCAAACGGCAGGATGCGCCGGAAGAATAAAATCGTGAATATCGAGCCATTTCACTTCGCCACGCGGCAACCTTGAGAACAAGGCGTTCGCGTCCTCCTGCGAGAGTTTTTCAGTCTGCTCGCCTTCCACCACAACTACCTCGCATCCAGACCGCCCCCCATGCGCCTGCAGTATCTCTACACGGTCATGAACAGCCAGCAGGGCGTTGTGCAAACCCAGCTTGCTCGGCGGGTGAACTGAATAATCCACCCAGCGCGGCAAACCATCGATTGCGCGACAATCGTCAGGGAGTAGCGAGGACCAATGGCGGACAATGAATTTCATCGACACAGTCAAAAAATAGGTGTTCTATTCGTTCTATTCATTGACAATACAATGATCCTGAAAAACGCAGTTCAACCACGGCGACACGGCGGGCACGGCGAAAACACTTGGTTTTTGCGGTTCTCGCAACTCACCCTTTGGGTGATTGATCAAAACAATATAAGTCTTTGTTTTTCCGCCGTGTTCGCTGTGCCCGCCGTGGTCAACTGCTTTTTCAAGGATGATTCAACATTCCAGCACGCCGCACATTACGTCCAATTTCAATCAATTCAAGATATCGATGTAAAAACAGCAACCTGGCTGTGCTACAGGACCAACCGCTTTGGATGAACTGAGTTAAAATGTCGTATGAATCTGATCCGACAATAATTGCAGAACAAACACCACGAGCGCCAACCATGCCATCACCCTACTTCTTCTTACGCCCGATACTTGCCGCCGACCGCAGTTGGACCGCACTAGACTGGCAATCCGGCGATCTTTTCAAAACCGAAGGCAGCGAACTTCTGCGCAGTTTTACCGAATCGGCGGCAATACCTCTGGCCAACATGTTGTCCGTAGTTATGCCGGTCAATCCGTCGAGTCTGGAACAGAATGACTTTGTTGATGGATTTGACGCCAGTCAGGTGATTTTCGTTCTTCCTGGATCAAGCCTCGAAAATTCAACAACCCTGGAACGTTGCAGACAGCTTCGTACACAAGGCAATCGTTTTGGCCTGCAACTGGACAGCGCCAATCTTCTCCGGCACGCCCCGGTGGCCTTATTTGATTACCTGTGGCTGGACGCGACCTTCGTCCGCCAGGGACTCTCGGGTGCTGACCTGAGCTATGCCGGCGACGCTGGATTCCAGAAGATCGCGACGAATGTCAGTACGCATGAGATGTTCCGCTGGTTATCAGGCAAAGGGATTGATTGGTGTGACAGCCATTTTCTGACGGCACGCGATCCGCTGATCGGAAATGAACCCGACCTCACTCGCCTGAAGTTGCTAAAACTGCTATTCCTCGTAAGAAATGACGGCGACACGCGCGCGATTGAGGGAATTTTCCGCGAGGAACCGAAGCTCTCGTACAATCTGCTGCGGCTGGTTAATTCGGTCGCGGTAGGTGCCAGAACCAAGATCAGCAACTTCTCCCAGGCCATTGCAATTCTTGGTCGTCGCCAGTTGCAGCGCTGGCTGCAACTGCTGATTTATGCCAATAACCTGGCCAATAGCAATGCGCCCAACCCGCTGATGCAGCTTGCAGCAGCACGTGGCCGGCAGATGGAACTGCTCTGCACAGCGATCGAGCCACAACCCGATATTCCCAACCTGAGCGACAACGCTTTCTTGACCGGATTGTTTTCGCTGCTTGCTGTCCTGATCAATCTGCCGATGAGCGAAATCCTCAAGGAACTACCGCTGGAGGATGAGGTTGTGATTGCCTTGAATTCCCCCGCCGAGGGCGGAGTTCTTGGCCAGGTGCTTTCAGCCATCATTGCCGGCGAATCCGGAAATTATGCCTCTGCCGAAGCAATTCTAGCGCGCCTGCAAATCAGCCCGGCCACGCATGCCGAATCCCAGGTCACGGCCCTGCACTGGGCCGCTCGGATCAACATCGAGAATCAAGACTGATCCAGGCACGCACGCGGCATTCGTACCGCGCGCAGTCATCAGTTCAACTGCTTCAGATGGCTGCCGCATCCCGCCCGGCAATCGCTCGCACCAAACCCACTCAGCGGAATCGTGCCTTCAGTTCGCTGGTTGACGAGGCATTCCGCCTCGCCATGACGTCGTACTTCACGCACACGAACACCCGGTGCGGAGAGCAGATAGTCGATGTGCCAATGAGTTCGTTTCACCGTCGATTGGTGACGCCTCACTCTCGCCTCGAAATTGCGCAGCGCACTTCCAGTGTAGACGTAAAGCCCGACAGGAAATCCCATCGATCCCAGACGGCCGACACACACGGTTACCGGCTCGGTCACCTCGATCAGCAACTGATAGGTCCGAGGAACAAAGTCCGGTTCAGTCGCCACAAAAGGGATTGCTGCGCCGTTCATCACCGAATGTCGACATCGGCCCGTGACCGGGAATAAAGGCGACATCGTCGCCAAGTGGCCAAAGCCGGCCACGGATGGACGAAATCAGCGTCGCGAAATCGCCCTTCGGGAAATCCGTACGCCCGATCGAGCCATTGAACAACACGTCACCAACAATGGCCAAGCGGCCTACAACATTGAAGAAAACTACGTGTCCGGGGGTATGCCCCGGGCAGTGCAACACCTCCATCTCGACATTGCCAAAACGCACGTTATCACCCTGCGCCAGCCAGCGATCGGGTGTAAAGGAACGCACGTTGGGAAAACCGAACATCTTGCTTTGCTGCAGCAAGCCGTCAATCCAGAACTGGTCTTCCCGCTGCGGTCCTTCAATCGGCAAGCTTAGCCGCTCGGCCAGTTCAGCAACCGCACCGGCATGGTCGATATGGCCGTGCGTCACCAAAATCTTTTCAAGCACCACGCCGTTTTTTTTCACCGCCCCCAGAATGCGCGAAATATCACCGCCGGGATCAACCACCGCCGAACGTAAGGTTTCGTCACACCACAGGAGGCAGCAATTCTGTTCAAACGGCGTCACCGGAACGATCTGGTATTGTAGTGCCATGATTTGTTTCGTCTGAGGCTGGAAATGGATCGTAAAGTATAGCAGAGCGGCCATAAGACCCGCCTGCGCTGGCAGCTGAACGGATTGACGGAGCGATTACTCGGCGGGTCTACTGGTGAACCAGCAATCGCTCAGAACCAGGCTGTGAACCTTGTCAGCAAACAAATGGTCCTAGAAACTCTCCGACTGATTGAAGACCCACCAAAACGGCACAATGATCCAGAGCATAAGCAATCAACCTTTCATATTTATTGCCTTCATCGTGCTCCTGGTGCTCTTGTGGATTGGCGCTTCAATACGGATACGGCACGACCGCAGGTTGAAGCATCGAGCCAAAGTAAATCGAAGGGATAAACTGCGAGCAGAACGAGACCGCAGGTGGAAAACGCGGGGATAATCTGCGGGAAGACTCTGAAAAACGAGATCCCAATCCGGGTGCCTGTAACTAAAACAGCCGCTACTCTGGGAAACACGTAACCATTCTGGAACGCCTCTCTCACACAATGGTCTGCCAATATCCAAAGACTGACCGGATCGGAGCCTGAAAAATGATTGACCTCTATTACTGGACCACACCCAACGGCCACAAAATCACGATGTTTCTCGAGGAGACCGGCCTGCCGTATCGCATCGTCCCGGTCAACATCGGCCGGGGCGAACAGTTCACCCCCGAATTCCTGCGCATCTCGCCCAACAACCGTATCCCCGCCATCGTCGACAACGCACCGGCCGATGGCGGGGAGCCGCTGTCGATTTTCGAATCGGGAGCGATCCTGCTCTACCTCGCCGATAAAACCCGGCGCTTCATCCCGCAGGATCTGCGCGGTCGAAACGTCGCGCTGCAATGGCTTTTCTGGCAGATGGGCGGTCTTGGGCCGATGGCCGGACAGAACCATCATTTTACGCAATACGCACCGGAGCAGATCCCCTACGCGATTGAACGCTACGTTAAGGAGACCGGGCGGCTTTACGCAGTACTGAACAAGCTACTGGCGGACGGGCGTGAATTCATCGCCGGCGATTATTCGATCGCCGACATGGCCTGTTATCCGTGGGTGGTTCCACATGAGAGGCAACGACAAAAGCTTGAGGACTTTACACATCTGGCACGCTGGTTCGCCAGGATTGAGCAACGGCCTGCAACCGAACGCGCCTATGCCCTCGCCAAGGAGATCAACAAGGAACCGGTAGTTGATGAGGCCGCGAAGCGCGTTCTTTTCGGCCAAGATGCGACGTCCGTTCGCTGAGGGATTGGGGATGGGTGCAGCCGCTGAAACCACTCGGCTCCGGCTGATTCCGGCAAGGCAAAACTAAGCCGGGTACCGGCCGCGGCCAGATTCAAGCCGGCTTGTGCAGGCCCTTTCCCAGCTTGCCCTGAGCGTGACGCGCTTCTTCGAGACAGTTGCGCGCACAGGGAACGCACAGCCCGCAGTCGCGACCGATGCCCAGTTTATGCTTCAAATCCTTGAGGGCATGGGCACCATCCTGTACGGCCTCGCGAATCTGTCGCTCGGTAACCGCCCGGCAGATACAAACGTACATGCCACCCCCTCAAAGTGATTCATACGGCTTTTCAGTCGCCTCCTGACTCCATATGCGCCTGCAGATAATTAGGTAAGGTGACGTCTTCGATCAGACTTTGCTGCGCTTCAAGCCAGTCAATGGCGCCCTCGCAGTGTTCCAGCAAGTCTTCGAGCATGTCACGGCTGACGTAGTCCTGAAGTTCCTCGCTGAGGGCGATTGATTCAACCAGAAGCGGATGCTGGATTTCGCGTTCGTACTTGAGATCGCATTGCAGGCACTCGACAACGTCCTCACCGATCAGCAGTTTGCCCAGGCTTTGCATGCTGGGCAGGCCTTCGAGAAAAAGGACGCGCTCGATTACCTCGTCGGCTTCCTTCATAACGCGGATGGACTGCTTGAACTGGTAGTCGTTGAGTTTCTCCAGTCCCCAGTTGCGAAACATGCGGGCATGCAGAAAGTACTGGTTGATTGAGGTCAGCTCGTTCCTGAGCACCTTGTTCAGCGCCTCGATGACTTTCTTGTCGCCTTTCATCAGGTTTTCTCCTTAAGCCGGATTGCCAGACACCATCTGGCTCTGCAGGTAATTGTGCAGGCCGACGAGACTGATCAGGTTGATCTGTTTTTCCAGATAATAAGCGTGATCCATTTCGGTATCTTCCAGCTGCACCGTCAGCATGTCACGGCTGACGTAGTCCTGTGCTTTTTCACAGGCAGCCATCGCTTTTTTTAGTTCGCCGGCAACGTGGTATTCGACCTCAAGGTCTGCCTTGAGCATTTCGGGCACGGATTTGCCGATGTTCAGTGTGGCGCGTTTGGTCATATCGGGCTTGCCATCCAGGAACAGGATGCGCTGGATCAGTGCGCGGGCATGCAGACGTTCGTGTTCGGATTCATGCAGCGCCTTCTCAGCCAACTGCTTAAAACCCATGTCGGAATACATCTCGCCGTGGATGAGGTATTGATCCACGGCGGTCAGTTCGCCAGCCAGTAAGTCGTTGAGTATGTCGATAATTTTCTTGTCGCCCTTCATGACGTTCTCCTGATAAATGAAAAACTAATAACCGCTCGGAATTACAGTGAGTTCGATCAAGCATTCATACATGAAAACGGCCGGCTAGAACGTCGACCCAGGTGTTTTCAGGAACTCGATTTCTTCTTCGCTGGATGCTCGTCCCAGAACAGCACTGCGGTGCGGATAACGGCCAAAGCGGTCGATTATGGCCTTGTGCCTGGACTCAAATTGCAGATTGGAATCCATACCGCCCTCGCCAAAGAGCCTGACGGCAATCTCGTGAATCACTGCCGATTCGCTATGCGTGAAGGGCAGGTAGAGAAATGCCCTCTTGGCCTGCTCCAGCGCCTCGGCAACGTGCGCTGCGACAGCCTCCTGCGCCAAAGCCAGAGCCAAGGAATCGTTGGCGAAAGCCTGTGCCGACCCGCGATAAATATTGCGGGAAAACTGATCCAGAACGATGATTTCAGCAAGCCGGCCAAGCGGAGCGACGCGCCAGGTATACAGTTCGCATTTCGAAGCCTGGGTATGCACCAAGCCAAACCGTTCGCGAATTTGGTCGTCAAATTCGTCGCTCTGACGCCACCATTGCGCTGAATCGGTTTCGTCAAACCAGAAGTCGATAACAGTTTTATAGTCCATGGTTTGACATGTCGATTTACTGATTCTCAGCTTCTCAGATACGTTTCTGACTCAATTGTGCCTTTGTGGTTCCTTGGTACTTTTTTATCATGAAACGTATCTACGTGCCGCCCTCGTCCGCAACTGTCAGCCGGCCTGCCTTTAGCCCACCCTAATTCGCTCCCCATACCCGGTCATCTCAAGATACCCCCGCCCGATCTCCCGGCCGCCTTCCGCCACCCGTACTGCACCTTCCCAATACACGGCGCCGGTGGAACGGCGACTGTCCAGTTCCTGATCGTCGAGGAGAGGATGAAGACGGAGAATCCGTAACCCAATACGAATCTGCCATTCGACCGGGTAGCTGATGCCAGTGCGCGTTGAGTGCCATTGGCGTAGCGGTTCGAAGACGACAGCATCCGGGGAGAGCACCTGCGTAACACCCCCAGCCGACCGGAAGGTGGCGGCAGACCAGAGCGGCGCGCCGTTTTGGCGGCGCAAACGAAAGGCCATCAGCGCGCTGCCGTCGTCAAGATTCACACCGATCCAGTCCCAGCCTTGCGCGCCCTCGGGCAGGAGTTCGCTCGACCACTCGTGATCCAGCCAGGCCCGGCCGGTTACGGCCTGCGGACTGCCAGAGAGCGTCACCGTGCCGTGCACCTTGAGTTGGGGGTAGCTGTAGTAGTAACTGGCGTGGCGCGGGTCCGGGGCTTTGGCGCTGAATCCGGAGGCGCCGTTGAGCATGGGCGGCCCATCGGTAACAAGGGACAGGGCATAAGCGAAATCCTCGCCATGAACTTCCGCGTGATAGCCGCCGTCGACCTGTTCGAAACGCCAGTTGCCCATCCACACTCCGGTCCGCCCGGTCTCGAAACCGGCACGTCCGAAACCGGTGCGGGCCGAGCGTTGGTCGTGACGCAGGTGGCCAATGCGGGGGTCGGCGATGGCCGCGTGGGCAAGAATCAATTGGCGCGGGGCAAATGCGCTCGGGTTGTGCTCTCCGACGCCAGTGCGCACGCGGAAGAAGGTACTCTGGAAGCCCAGCGGGCTGCCGTCCGGCAAATTCAGCCAGCCGGTGGCATACCACCATTCGCTACGAAAATCCGGGTGGGCACCGTGATCGTACGGAAAAACCAGCTTCCGCCCTGGGCGCACCACGGCAAACTCGACCTCCTCTGCTGCTGCACCCCGACAGGCCGACAGGCTCGCCAGCGCAAGCAGGAAGGCGCGACGGTTCATCACCAGTCCTCCCGCACCGCAAGTACCGCGTCCTGGCGCATGGCCTGTCGCCCGGCGAGCACTGCGGCCAGCGCCGCCAGCACCACCATGACCAGCGCGAACAAGGCCAGCGATATCCAGGGAACATGCAAGTCCATGCTCCAGTGGAAACTCTGCCGATTGACGATCTCAATCAACACCAGCCCGATGGCTCCGCCAGCCAGAAGTCCGCCGAGAACCCCGACACCCGCCGCCAGTGCCCCTTCCTGGACAAGCATCCAGCCGATTTGGCGACGGGTCAGGCCGAGATGCCGAAGCATGCCGAACTCGCGCCGCCGTGCGGCGGCCAGCGCCGCGAAACTGGCCGCCACACCGGCCAGCCCGATGGCGACGGCAACCGCCTCCAGCAGATAGGTGACGGCAAAAGTGCGATCAAAGATGCGCAGGCTGATGGCGCGAATTTCCCCTGGATAGGAAAGTTCCAGTTGTCCTGGCCCGGCCATGGTTGAAACCGCACCGGCCACTTGTGCGGCCGTGGCGCCGGGAGCGAGGTAGATCGCGGCATCGTTGGCCAGGCGATCCCCGGTCAGGCGGCGATAGTCGGCCAGATCGATCATTACGGCGCCGGTCTGGCGCGCGTAGTCCCGCCAGATTCCCGCAACACGCAGCGTCACCGGCCGGTCGGCGAGGGGAAGCAGCACCCGCTGGCCGGGCTGCCAACCGTAGAGGTCCTGCATTGCTTCAGTGGCCCAGATCGCGGGTTCGCTGCCGCCCGTCTGCGCGGAAGCTACCAGCGGAAGTTCGTTACCGTCAGCCGACAGCGGACGGGCGATCACGACTACCGGAGCCTGACCGGCAACGAGACGAAGGCTGTCGTGCCGATTGAAGTTCACTCGACCGACGCCGGGCACTGCGGCAATCCTGGCTTGCAGGGCTTCATCCAGATGACCGCTGGTCTGCGTGCGTCCGGCCCGCACGTAAAGGTCGGCGGGCAGGATCTGATTCAGCCACTGGTCCACCGAATCCCGAAATGAAGCGACCATGATCGCCATCGCCGCCGCCAGTGCGACGCTGGTCAGCACGCCTGCTGCCGCCACAACGGCATGGCCGGGAGCCGCGCTCAGCCGGGCTGTGGCGAGTCGGGCCGGCACCGGTGCCGAATGCCATTGCGACAGCAACCTGGCAACGCCGGCGGCGACTGCCGGCAGCAACATGACGCTGCCGGCCAGCAGGCAGGCCGCCGCCAGATAACCCCCGACCGGAAGGCCGTTCCAGGGCGGAATCCCGCACGCCGCGAGGCTCACCGCCAGCAGGGCAATCCCGACCCCCGGATGCCCGCGACCACCGGGCAGAGCCGCCTCGTCGCCCGCTTTCAAGGCCTGCGCCGGCGACACCGTGGCAGCCTCCTGCGCCGGCACCCAGGCGCCCGCCCCACCAGCCAGCACGCCCAGCGCCACATACAGACCCGTCGCTTCGGGCTGGAATTGCAATGGTGGTTTCAGCCCGGAAAAATACCCGGCCCCCAGATCGCCGCCGAGGACGGCCAGCATTGCCCAGGCCAAGCCATGACCGAGGCCCACGCCAACCACGCCTCCCGCCAGCCCGACCACCGCGCCCTCGGCCACCAGCCAGGTGAACAGGCTACGGCGTGCCAGCCCGATTGATCGAAGAAAAGCGAATTCCGTTCGCCGCCGCACGACCGACAAGGCCTGGGCCGAGAAAACGAGGAATCCACCGGTCAGGAGCGCCATGGCTGCCAGCATGGTCAGATTGACCCGGTAAGCCCGCGACAGATTGGCCGCCTGGTTCTCGGCCATCTCGGGCGCCTCGACCAGCACCCCCGCGGGCAGAAGCGCCTGTAGCACCGTACGCGCCGTCTCGGGCGCCACCCCGTCGACCAGGCGCAGATTGACGCGCGTGAGGCGTCCGAGCTTTCCGAAGTGGGTCTGTACCGCAGCGATGTCCATCACCGCCAATCGGCGACTTTCTCCCGCAGCGGGCAGGTCGCCGGCGACACGAAATTCCAGGGGACGGGTACCCGACTGTAGTTGGAGGATGTCGCCCGGTTCCACCCCGACGGCTGTTTGCTCGGCGGCGCTGAGAAAGAGCCCGTTGTCGGCCAGAGCGGCAAAGCGATTCCCCTCATCCGAAGGTCTGGGCAACAGCGTCGGAGTCACCCGAGCCAGCGTGAAGATATCCACGCCCAACAGATGCAGCGTTTCTTCCCGCCCGGCCCGCTTCGC
>JANNNT010000551.1:0-2188 GCA_031398685.1 Rhodocyclaceae bacterium
CTGAAAATATCGCAAGTGGGCAAAACCTCAGTCGGTCAGCCAGCCACGCGCTGCCGCAGCGACAGATAGGCGGCCAGCTCTCCCAGTGCCAGACCGGCCAGCACGTCCACCGCGACATGCTGGCGTGTGGCCAGGGTCGAATAGACGATGCCGGTGCACCACGCCCAATTGAAGAGGAGTACCCACCACGGCGAGCCAGAGCGGCGTAGCACGTGATGCAACCAGGCCGCCGAAATGACGGTGGTGGCAACGTGGAGCGACGGGCAGGCGTTGCCCGTGGCATCGATGCTTTTAAGGAAACTCACGTCGGGAAACTGAGCCCAGTCGATATTGACTGGCGGTACCGCCGTGGGCCAGAAGTAGAAGACGGTCAGCCCGGCAAGGCACGTTGCGGCCATGGCCGTGGCATAGACATACAGCTCGCGCCGTGTCGCCAGCAGTGCCGGGGGAAGGGAAACATAAACCCATATTGACAGGTATACGGGTAGGGCCAGCGGCTGAAACCCGATCAGTCGATCCAGCCCGATGATGGGCATGAGCGTTATCGGGTAGGCCGGGTTTTTGAGCAAATAGAAGTAAACAACGAAGAACACGCTTATAAAAACCGTTATTCCGAACCCCTTGAGAACCCAATGCTTGAACGCTACCTCTGCAATTTGACGGAACCAGGGCGTTTGCGGGTCAATCTCATTCAAGGCGTGTTCTCCTCGACGGCTGGCACGGGGCACGACAGGGCTTGGCGCAGGGTGACAAAGCGCAGTTGGGCTGCAGCAGCAGCGGCCAGTAGCGTGGGCAGGACTTCGAGAATAACCGGGACGCCGTCGGGTGTGCGCGCCGCGTTGCCATCGTGCAGCAGCAGAATGGCACCCGCTCGCAGGCCGCGTAACAGCCGGTTTTTTACGCGCTCGACGTCGCCGACGCGGGTATCGAATGCACGCGTCGACCAGCTGGCAAGCCGCAGCCCGAGCCGAGCGAGCACCGGGTCGAGAAACGGATTGCGCAAGCCGGCCGGGGCGCGAAAGAACAGGGGCTTCTGGCCGGTAATCGCGGTGAGTGTGTCCTGGGCGGATTGCAATTCACGCAGGAAGCCGGAATAGCCCAGCAGCGAAAAATGATGGTGGTGATGCTGGCTGTGGTTTTCCACGGCATGGCCGCGGCGCACGATTTCCCGGCATAAGTCGGGGTGCCGGGCGGCTTGTTCACCAAAGCAGAAAAAGGTCGCCTGAGTGGCGTAACGATCGAGAATGTCCAGTACCTGTGGCGTGACGCCCGGATCGGGCCCGTCGTCGATGGTCAGGGCGATTTCATTTCTGGCCGTGGCAGCCGCCGGCAGTTGTGTCCAGTTCGGCCCCAGCCAGTGGCTGCGTGGCCACAGTCCGAGCAGCGTGAGCAGCGCGTGATTGGCCACTACGACACCTAGCGCCCAGCGCCACTGCCCCGGTTCGGCGATGACGAGAATCAAGGCCAGCGCCTGCAGCAGGACCGTGGCGCGAATCAGCGGCGTCGGTTGCCAGCCTGGACTAGTCATTCGCCTGACGGGCAAAAATCGCAGAAAAGATCAGCGCCAGGATGACACCCGGTGCCACGGTTATGCCCATGGCCTGGAGGATCGATACGTTGGAAAATGCCAGCAGGCCAAAACCGGCGACGGTAGTGAGGCTGGCAAACAGCATCGAGGCCAGCGTGCGGGGCGAGATGGTGGGGGCCCTCGGTTGTGCTTCGGCACGATCAAAAAACAGGGCGTAGTTGGAGCCCACCGCGACGACCAGCAGCAAACCCACCAGGTGCAGAATGATCAATTGCTGGCCAAACAAGGCCAAGCCCGCCGTGACGGTGATGACTGCGGCCGCCAGCGGCGCGATGATGCGGAGCACGCGCAGGGGCGAGCGGCAAACGAACAGCAGCAGTCCGATAATGGCCAGCAGCCCGCCCAGCGACAACAGGATGGCTTCATGCAAATAGCCGGAATACAAGTGATCGGACTCGTCTTTCATATCGACAAACAGAACATTGGGTAGGGCTGTGGCGCTCAGTGCCGATCGGATTTGCTTGGCGTTGATGTCGCTGCCCTTGGGTGCCGTCAGCGGCAACAAGGCACTCCAGTGATCTTTTTGCCGGATGAGCAGCGCGTCCACCGCCATGGCCATCGAGGTCTGTTCAAGATCGGCAGTTTGCAGCAAGGGTTGCT
>JANNNT010000556.1:0-3004 GCA_031398685.1 Rhodocyclaceae bacterium
TCATCGAATGCCATCCGCAGTCAGCCGGGCAGCGACGAGATGCTGGTTGCGCCCTTGTTTCCCTATGAGCCGAGGTTTGGTTTCGAGCTGTTCGAACTGACGCTGCTGCCCGGTTACGAGCGCCGTTCCGAAGCGCATGAAGCCGGCGTTATCGAACACGTAATCGTCCTGCGTGGCGCGATGGAGGTTCTGATCGCGGGAAACTGGGTGCCGCTGGCCCAAGGCGACGCCATACGTTTCTCGGCCGACCGGCCGCATGGCTATCGCAATAGGCAAGCGGAACCGGCGGTGGTCCACAACCTGATCCACTATGGACACCTGCCGGCCCGACAGTGAACAATCCGTTGGGTCGCGAGCGTAGCGATGAAAGGCAATGCGTCAGCACGCCCCGGCAAGCTCGCCAGCCGCGTTGGCCAGACAGTCTTCAAACTCAGGCCGCCAGCACATACCCCACCCCTTGCACGGTAATGATGATGCGCGGGTCCTTTGGCGTCGCCTCGATCTTCCGCCGGATCCGGCCAATCAGCACATCGATGGTGCGGTCGTTGGGTGCCCGGTCACCGCCCCCGACGTGATCGATAAGGCTATCCCGGCTGAGTACACAGCCCGGATTCCGGGCTAATGTGGCCAGCAGTTCAAATTCAAACTGAGTCAGGCGGATATCTTCTCCATCTGGAGACGTCAGCGTTCTGCGCGGAATATTGAGTGTCCAGCCGGCGAATCGGGTCACCGGTTCGTCGTGCCGAAGCAGGCGGGCGGCAAGGGTGCGCCGCAACAGGTTCTTGGAGCGAGCGAACAACTCGCGCATGTTGAACGGCTTGATTACATAGTCGTCAGCCCCAAGTTCCAGGGCGACAATCCGGTCCACATCCTCGCCCTTGCCGGTAACCATGATGACGCCGATTTCCGACCGGCGGCGTATCTCGCGCAACAGCGAAAAACCATCGTCATCCGGCAGATTGATGTCCAGCAGGATCAAGTCCACATCGCCTTTGGCAAAGAACTTGCGCATGGTTTCGCCATCGGGCGCGGAACTCACCCGGTAACCTTCCTTGTTGAGGTAGGCCGCCAGCGTGGCGGCCGCTACAGGGTCGTCCTCGACGATCAGTATGTGGCTGTGAGCGAGCATTTGCGTCCTGTCCTTCACGATGAATGCGCGGCATGGCGTTCACATTATGTTCACATTTTTGGAGGAAGTGTTCAATTTCATCGCAAATCGTATTCACACGCTGTACCTACGCTTGCGTTCAATGGCAAGAAGGTTGCCATATCGAAAATTAAAAACGGGAGGGTACGGTGATTAAAAACGTGTGGCGATGGCTGAGGGTTCCACATCCCCGCTTTGCCTTGGGGCTTCTGGTCATTGCCGGGGGAATCGCGGGGATCGTGTTCTGGGGAGGATTTCATACCGTTCTGGTACTGACGAATACCGAGTCCTTCTGCATTTCCTGCCACCAGATGCGCGATACGGTCTACAAGGAATACGCGACCACGGTTCATGCCAAAAATGCGTCGGGCGTGCGTGCCTCCTGCCCCGACTGCCATGTGCCCAAGCAATGGGGGCCCAAGCTGATGCGCAAGATCGGCGCCAGTACGGAGCTCTATTACACCCTGGTCGGCACCATCGATACCCCCGAGAAGTTCGAAGAGAATCGTCTGGCCATGGCGCGCCGGGTATGGGCCGACATGACGGCCACTGACTCCCGCGAGTGCCGCAATTGCCACTCCCTCGATGCCATGGACTTCCACAAGATGAAGAAGCCCGAGGAAGCTGAGCGCATGAAGAAGGGGATGCTGGCCGGCGAGACCTGCATCTCATGCCACAAGGGCATCGCGCACAAGCTGCCCGACATGAGTCAGGGCTACCGCTCGATGCTGAAAGACATCGCCGCTGCGGCCGCCAAGAATAAGCCCGGCAAGGGCGATGTCGTCCATTCCTTCCGCACCAGCGCCCTGTTTGTCGATGCCGCCAAGGCCGCGCCGGACGCCGCAGGCGAAGGCAAGCTGCTCGCCGCTTCGCAGGTCAAGGTCGTGGATACAAAGGGCGACTGGCTGATGCTCAAGATCGAGGGTTGGCAGCAGGAGGGCGCTGAACGGGTGATCTACGCCCTCAAGGGGCAACGGATCATCACCGCCGCCCTGGGGCCTGAACTGGTTGACAAGATCCAGCGCGAACAGCCCGCCGAAGATCCGGATACCGGCCTGGTCTGGTCAAAGGTTGCGCTGGAAGCGTGGGTCGCCAAGAGCACTGTGACCACAGCCCAGGCGCCGCTCTGGGCCTATGGAGAAGAACTGTATCGCAGCTCCTGCGGCACCTGTCACAACCTGCCGCCGGCGGGGCACACCCTGGCCAACCAGTGGACGGGCACGCTCAACGCGATGAAGCGTTTCATCTCGATTGACGATGAGGAATACCGCTTTTTGCTGAAATACCTTCAGTTCAATGCCAAGGATACGGGAGGAAAAACTCATGGTTAACGTCTCTCACGGCGAAATGGCGAGGAACCGGGCCGCCTTGTATCACTGGTTCGCGCTGGCCTTTTTTCAAGCGCCGAACGTGCAGGAGGTCGCCGCCTTGCGCGAAGGCAACCTGCAGCACCTGCTGAAATCGCTTGCGGCCACGCCAGGCGCCAGTGGTGGCGCCGCGACCATGCGCCAGGTGCTTGCCGGGGGCACCGCCCTGAATGCGGCCGCGGCTTTGGCTAAAGCCCACACGCGATTGTTCGATGGCGTCGGAGCTTATGAAGCGGCTCCGCCGTATCGCTCGGTATACGACAGCAAGGAGGGGCTGCTGTGCCAACAGGCAACGGGCGAGATGGACCGGGTACTGCGCCAGCACCGGATGCGACTGGTGGACACGGTACGCGAGCCGGCCGATCACCTCTCCATACAGCTTGACGTGATGTCGCAACTCGCCCTGCGTGTTGCCGAGGAAGCAGAGCAGCAGGGGCGCGCCCTGCCCCCCTTGCTCGCCGAGCAGGCTGATTTCCTTGATAAGCAGTTA
>JANNNT010000591.1:0-7242 GCA_031398685.1 Rhodocyclaceae bacterium
CTGCTCGAAATGATTTCCGAGAGCCGCACGATTTGCCGTTTGGCGTTCGGCAGTTCGAGCGCCATACAGGATTTTCCGGGCACCGTCTCGACCACGCGGATCGACACCATCGACAGGGCGCGCGCCATGTCCTTCGCCAGATTGACGATTTGAGCACCTTTCACGCCAATAGCCGGTTCGATTTCGTAACGCGTGATCACCGGCCCCGGATAAGCGGCCAGCACTTTGACCTGAACGCCAAAGTCAGCCAGCTTGCGCTCGATCAGGCGCGAGGTATATTCAAGGGTTTCGGGGCTGACACGATCGGTCTGCACGGCCGCCGGTTCCAGCAGATGCAATGGCGGCAGCAATCCGCCTTCGACGGCTTCGGGAAACAGAGGCACCTGACGTTCGCGCACAATCCGCTTCTCGACCTTTGACGGCAGTGGCGCAACCGGTTCGGGAGCCTCGATGAAAAGTGGCTCCTGTGTCTCAACCCGCTTCTTTTCGACCTCAACAACCGCTTCACGCTCGCGTGACACTTCACGCCCGATGCGCCTATCCTGCCAGCGATCAATCAGGTCGCGTAGCGCACCATAGGCAAGTTCCAACAGCGTCCCCAAACGCTCGACGGTGGACAACCAGGATATTCCTGAAAAAATGCTCCACCCGAGCGCCAGCGCGGCGATCAGGGTCAGGGTCGCGCCGGTATAACCGAGAAAACGCACTGAAGCCTGACCAATCTCGATCCCCAGCATTCCCCCGGGAGCCAGCGGCAACTGAGCCTTGAGCGAGTAAAAACGCAAGGCCTCCAGCCCACTGCTGGAAACAATCAGTACAACAAAACCGGCCAGTGCAATATAGAGTGGGCGCCGATCTGCCGTCCGCAGGCCATCAAGCCGGCGGTAACCCCACCAGACGATGGCAACCAGCAATACGATCCACCACCAGGCGGATAGGCCAAAAATATAAAGCAGCAAATCCGCCAGCCAAGCGCCGCCCCGACCGGCCGGGTTATGCAAAGTTGCTCCTGGCACAGCATGAGACCAACCGGGATCGCCCCGGTGATAACCCCACATGGCAAGGCCGAGAAATGCCGCCAGAACGATCAGCGCCAACCAGCGCGACTCCTGCAGCACAATTGCGATTTTTTCCGGAAGTGGGCTGGGGGTATTGGAAGCGCTGTCTATCCTGCCAGTGGTTTTACGAAGCGAAGCCATCAATATCATTGGAAACGGGACAAAGGGGGATTATAGCCGGCCACCGGCAACAACCGGAGAAAGTGCTCAATCCTCGGTGAGGACAATACGACCTTCTTCGATACGGAGATAACCGCTGCGCTCGAGATCCTTCATCACGCGACTGACCATCTCGCGCGAGGCACCACCATCTTAGCCATATCCTGTTTGGTTACTTTGCGCCGAATCACACGCAAGCCGTTTTCCTCAACAGAGAAATCAAGAAGCAGTTTGGCAACACGCCCATAAACGTCCATCAACGCCAGACTCTCTATCTTTCGATTCGCCTCGCGCAAACGCAATACAAGACTCTTCATGATATTGAGACAGAGATCCACGTTATCTGCCAGGGCTTTCATGAAATCCGTCTTGGCAATCACCAACAGTTCACAGGATTCACTGGCAACAACGTCGGCCGAGCGCGGAGAGCCGTCAATCAACCCCATTTCGCCAAAGCATTCGCCGGCGGCAAGCAGGGTAAGAATCACCTCGTTCCCTTCGACATCCCGATTAAGTACTTTCGCACTTCCGCTGACAATGACGAAAAGCGAGTCGGTGCTGTCACCCGCGTGGACGATCGTTGTATTGCGTGGCACCTTGCGGCGAACGGCCATTTTCGCAATTTGCTCTAGCTGTACATCAGACAGCCCAGCGAACATGGGGATAATTTTCAACAGAGACAGTCCCGTTCCTCCACCAGCCTGATGATGTTCGGTCTGCATCGATACCTCTCTCGTTTAAGTAATTATTTCAAAGAGTTGTATTCAGATTATAAGACACTTTCTGCTCACACCGCCAATGCGCCACCGGGGGTCGCGACACAAGGCATCGTCCGGTGCTCCATGCCCGTTCGAAAAATTTACAGATCGGGATAACGCTGCGATTTGCCGTGCACCAAACAAAAACGGCACCCTCAGGTGCCGTTTTTGTTTGCAGAACGAACTGATTAGGCAGCTAGTGCCTTGATTTGAGCTGACAAACGGCTCTTGTGGCGCGAGGCCTTGTTCTTGTGAATGATTTTCTTGTCAGCGATGCGGTCAAGCACCGAGACGGATTCTTGATAAATGCTTTGAGCAGCAGCCTTGTCGCCAGCGACAATCGCCTTCTGTACACGCTTTACGGCCGTGCGCAAAGTTGAGCGCAGGCTGGTGTTGTGGGCACGTTGCTTAACGGCTTGGCGAGCACGCTTACGGGCTTGTGCGCTGTTGGCCATGAATGTCAATTCCTAAAAAAGCTAATGCGTTAATCGAAAACGCGCAATTTTACAGATTTAAATCAGGAGATGCAAGGCGTTTATGACTTCACAAATGAGCGGTTTTGCCTGCCGCCACTTAGCCGCTAAGATGACGGCTCTTGCGCCGGGTGCGCAGCACGAAAACCACAATGAACCTGCTCAAAGCCCTCGCCACCGTCAGCGGCATGACATTGCTCTCTCGCATTCTTGGTTTCGTTCGCGATTTTGTTATCGCCAGAATCTTCGGCGCTGGAATGCTTACTGACGCCTTTTTTGTCGCCTTCAAACTCCCGAATCTGTTGCGCCGCCTTTTTGCCGAAGGCGCTTTCTCCCAGGCGTTTGTCCCCATTCTCGGCGAATACAAGAGCAAACATGGGGAGCTTGAAACCAGACAGCTCGTCGACCATGTTGCCACGCTGCTTTTTCTCATTCTGTTGGTGGTCACCCTGCTGGGCATGGCAGCAGCACCGCTGCTTGTCTACATTTCCGCGCCGGGATTCGCGGCCGACGCCAATAAATTTGCCCTGACGGTCGAACTGACGCGCATTACCTTCCCCTATATTCTGTTCATGTCGTTGGTTGCACTCTCAGGGGGCGTGCTCAACACCTGGAGCCGCTTTGCCGTACCGGCCTTTACCCCGGTATTGCTCAACCTCGCCTTCATCGGCATGGCTTTGTTCGCAACGCCTTACTTTGACCAACCGGTCATGGCGCTCGCTTGGGCGGTCTTCCTCGGAGGTGTGCTGCAACTCGCATTCCAGCTACCCAGCCTGAAACGAATCGGCATGTTGCCGCGCTTCTCGATCAACTGGCAGGATGCCGGCGTTCGTCGCATCCTCAAATTGATGGCCCCCGCCGTACTCGGTGTATCGGTGGCTCAAGTCAGTTTGTTGATCAACACCATCTTCGCGTCATTCCTGAGTACCGGAAGTGTTTCCTGGCTGTACTATGCCGACCGCCTGATGGAGTTCCCTTCCGGTATGCTGGGCGCGGCGCTGGGTACCATCCTCCTGCCTTCACTGGCAAAATACCACGCTGGCAGACAGTTCGACGACTACTCAAAGCTTCTTGACTGGGGGCTACGACTGACCTTGCTGCTGGCCGCACCGGCTGCTCTGGCGCTGGCCATCATCGCCGTTCCGCTGATTGCCACGCTCTTCTACCATGGCGCCTTCACCGCCGTCGACGTATTCAAGACGCGGGATGCACTGGTGGCCTACAGTATTGGCCTGCTTGGACTAATCCTGATCAAGGTACTCGCGCCCGGCTTTTACGCTCGGCAAAACGTGCGCACTCCGGTGAAAATTGCACTAGTCACCCTGCTCGTGACCCAACTGCTCAACATTGTCTTTATCTACGGTCTGAATCTCGCACACGCGGGACTGGCGCTGTCCATCGGATTAGCTGCCTGCCTGAATGCCACATTGCTCTATCGTGGCCTGCGTCGTCATGGGATTTACAAACCACAACCCGGCTGGCCAGCGTTCTACGCCAAACTCGCTGTGTCCATGCTGGCCATGGGCGTTACCCTGTGGTTTGCTAGCGGCGAAGCGGCTGACTGGATGCGCTGGAGTCTGATGGAACGTCTGCTGCGGCTCTCGCTCCTCGTCATCCTGGGGGCCGGCACCTATTTCGCCACACTATGGCTGAGCGGCTTCCGTCTGCGTGATTTCAAACGCCGCGCCGCAGAGTGATTCACAGGAAAACCAATGCAAACGGGGCAGCCCTGGCTGCCCCGTTTGCGCTTGAACGACACAGAGAATCAGGAAACCAGCGGAAGAATAGGCACGATCATCAGCGCTACGATGTTGATGATCTTGATCAGCGGGTTGACCGCCGGACCGGCCGTATCCTTGTACGGGTCGCCAACGGTATCCCCAGTCACTGAAGCCTTGTGGGCGTCAGAGCCTTTACCGCCGAAATGACCGTCTTCAATGTATTTCTTGGCGTTGTCCCAGGCGCCGCCGCCGGTCGTCATCGATATGGCGACAAACAGTCCGGTAATAATGGTTCCCATCAACAACCCGCCCAACGCCTTCGGCCCAAGCAGCAAACCGACGACCACCGGAACAAGCACCGGCAGAAGTGACGGAACGATCATTTCCTTGATCGCCGCCGTAGTCAGCATACCCACCGCACGCGAGTAATCCGGCTTGGCATCGCCTTCCATGATGCCTGGAATCTCCTTGAACTGACGGCGCACTTCAACGACCACCGAAGCCGCTGCACGCCCGACCGCTTCCATGGCCATGGCACTGAACAGATAGGGGATCAACCCACCGATGAAGAGGCCGATGATGACCATGTGATCCGAC
This sequence comes from Rhodocyclaceae bacterium, assembly GCA_031398685.1. Taxonomy (GTDB): domain Bacteria; phylum Pseudomonadota; class Gammaproteobacteria; order Burkholderiales; family Rhodocyclaceae; genus Propionivibrio. The sequence goes on from JANNNT010000591.1 coordinate 4,767, forward strand.
AGATCAAAAGTCATGACGTAATTGAGTCTGGCCTCCAGCGCATGCGTGTAGTCGGCAAACAGGACCAGCGCCGCCAGACCGGCCGAACCAATGGCGTAACCCTTGGTTACCGCTTTGGTGGTATTGCCCACGGCGTCAAGCGGATCGGTCACGTCACGCACTTCCTGCGGCAACCCGGCCATTTCAGCGATACCGCCAGCGTTGTCGGTGATCGGTCCGTAGGCGTCCAGCGCGACGATGATTCCGGTCATCGACAGCATCGAGGTTGCGGCAATGGCAATACCGTACAGGCCAGCCAGGGCGAAGGTAACGTAGATCGCCAGACAGACGGAAAGCACTGGCAGCGCAGTCGCCTTCATCGAAACACCAAGGCCAGCGATGATGTTGGTTCCGTGCCCGGTCGTTGAAGCTTCCGCCACGTATTTCACCGGTGCGAAATCGGTGCCGGTGTAATACTCGGTAATCCACACCAGCAAACCGGTCAACACCAGACCAACCGTAGCCGCACCAAAGATGCTCATTGAGGTAATCATCTTGCCATCAGCCAAAGGAATTCCGCTCCCCAGCATCCATGTTGTTACCGGATAGAAGGCCAGCAGCGCCAACCCGCCCGCCACGGCCAGGCCTCGATAGAGGGCATTCATGATCTTGCCGCCCTCGTTGGCCTTGACGAAGAAACAACCGATGATCGAAGCAATGATCGATACGCCGCCCAGAACCAGAGGATAGATGATCAGGTTATCGTTGGCATTGGCCACGCCCTTGAGCATCGTCGCCCCGAGCACCATCGTTGCAACGACCGTTACAGCATAGGTTTCAAAAAGATCCGCTGCCATCCCGGCACAATCGCCAACGTTGTCGCCGACGTTATCGGCGATCACTGCCGGGTTGCGTGGATCATCTTCGGGGATTCCGGCTTCGACCTTGCCGACCAGGTCCGCACCGACGTCCGCGCCCTTGGTGAAGATACCGCCGCCCAGTCGTGCAAAAATGGAAATCAGCGAACCTCCGAAAGCCAGCCCGACCAGCGGCTCAACCGCGTGCTGGAGATCGCCGCCTCCACCCCGCAGAAAAGCGTAGTAGCCCGCCACGCCAAGCAGACCGAGTCCAACGACCAGCATGCCGGTAATGGCACCGCCCTTGAAGGCCACATCCAGCGCCGCCGCAACGCCGTTCCGCGCCGCCTCGGCCGTTCGCACGTTGGCGCGCACCGATACGTTCATACCGATAAAACCGGTGGCTCCAGAGAGGACAGCGCCGATGACAAATCCGATGGCCATCAACTTGCCGAGGAAAACACCGATAAGGAAGGCAAGGACAACGCCGACGATAGCAATCGTCGAGTATTGCTTGTTCAGATAGGCGGACGCACCCACCTGAATCGCCTTGGCAATATCCTGCATGCGCTCGTTGCCGGCTGGCAACGAGAGAATCCATCGGGTCATTGCGGCGCCATAAAGCACCGCAACCACCGCACATACGAGCGCGAATACGAGACCTGCAGACATGAACCGTCCCCTCTAAAGATTGCTCAGGCCCGTCAGACGACTCCTGAGGTCCTGAATCGATCGATTATCTGCACTCTGCTATCCACGCCTTCTCTAGCGGTAGGTCGTGTTTTTATCAACAAAACAATGTCTTGGCCAAGGAATGACGGAAGCGTTGATTGTCGAAACAACAATTAGTTCAATGCGGCGAAGGCAGCCTGCCTGATCTGATCGACGCTGCCAACACCCGAAATCTTACGGCACTTGGGTGCCTTGACGTCGCCCGTGGCGAACCACGCGCTGTAGTATTCGATCAAGGGTCGGGTCTGCGAATGATAGATATGGAGACGCTTGATAACGGTTTCTTCCTTGTCATCCTCACGCTGGATCAAGTCTTCGCCGGTTACATCGTCTTTGCCTTCAACTTTTGGCGGATTGAATTTGACGTGGTAGCTTCGCCCTGAAGGCAGATGCACGCGGCGACCGTCCATGCGTTCGACGATCTCCGAATCAGCGACGTCGATCTCCAGCACGTAGTCCAGCGCAACGCCGGCCGACTTCATGGCCTCCGCCTGGGGAAGTGTCCGCGGAAAGCCGTCAAACAGATAGCCCGCCTTGCAGTCATCCTGCAACAAGCGGTCCTTGACCAAGGCAATGATGATGTCGTCGGATACCAGAACACCGACGTCCATCACTTTTTTGGCTTCGATTCCAACCGGCGTACCGGCCTTGATCGCAGCACGCAGCATATCGCCGGTGGAAATCTGCGGAATCGCATATTTTTCGCAGATAAATTTGGCTTGCGTCCCTTTACCGGCACCCGGCGCGCCGAGCAAAATAAGTCTCATGGTCTTCCATCCTCGGAGAAAATCGAACAAAGCAGCTCAATCAAACCACCGGCATCGCACGCAAGGCGCAATCGCGTAATTGCAATTCAGATGTATTGAAAAGTACCTTTAATTTTCTGCAGGGTCAAACGATTTCAGTGC
>JANNNT010000617.1:0-4694 GCA_031398685.1 Rhodocyclaceae bacterium
GTGCTCCTGAACATCTCCGAGATGATCTGTGAGCTGCCCTGGTTGCAGGAACTCGATCTTAATCCACTGATTGTTGACGAGACCGGAGCCATCGCCGCCGACGCACGCATTGTCATCGACTACGCCGCAACAAACGGCGACCGCTATTCGCACATGTCCATCCACCCCTATCCGGCGCATCTGATCCAGGACTGGGAACAGCCGGACGGCCGTACCATCACCATCCGTCCGATCCGCCCCGAAGACGCTGATATGGAGCAGGAGTTCGTCAAGAATCTCTCCGAAGAAAGCAAGTATTCGCGTTTCATGGACACGCTGCGCGAACTCACCCAGTCCATGCTGGTGCGCTTCACGCAAATCGATTACGACCGAGAAATGGCCCTGATCGCCACCCTGCAGGGGGAGAACGGCAAGTTAGTGCAGATTGGCGTGGCTCGCTACGTTACCAATCCGGACGGGGAAACCGTCGAATTTGCTCTCGCGGTTGCCGACGACTGGCAAAAGCACGGTGTTGGCCGCAAATTGATGACGGCACTGATCGAGAGCGCGCGCCAGAAAGGCTATCGGGCCATCGTTGGCGACGTTCTGGCGATGAACTCCAAGATGTTCCGCCTGATGGCCAGCTTGGGCTTTACCATTCACCCACACCACGAAGACCCGGCGGTCAAACGAGTGGTTTGCCCCTTGCACCCGCTGTAGTCAGCCACGGAACATACGCACAAAGAAAAGGCCAGATCACTATGATCTGGCCTTTTCTTTGACTAAGCGAGCGTGATGCTAGGGCTGATCGAAGTTCACATCGTAGGGATACGATCGTTTTGGTTCGCTCGACTCGATGAGCGCCGTTTGTTCTGCAGCATCGATTTTTCTATCCCACAACAAAGCGCGACCGACGAGTTGATCCTCAGCCCATTCCGGATGTTTCGCCATCATTTCACGCATGAAAATCGTATGTTCCGATTCGTACAACGCCATTTGGTGCTCTCCCAACCTTGGTGACCGCGAACGCCGCAGTGCTGCGATTATACCCTTGAGCGATCAGTGATAAGCAATCGGCCGCGCCGCGCCAACGCAGTAATCGTCGAGCAGCGAATCAATCGACTCCTCGTCACGATCCTCATACGGAATGTTGTCAATCGCCTCACGCAAGCCGAGCGCTACTGAGCCGTGCACAAAAAGGCTGCGGCTACCCTGCTTATCGACCAACTCAAAACCCTGCTGAACCGGGTAAGCCACAATGGCATAATTTTCACTGTTATAGACAACATTCATGGCAACTCCTTTATATGTTGTTTCGCAAGCGTGTCGGGACTTGGCGTCTTTAGCGCTGCAAAACGAAGCAACTCTGGTTAAGGAGGAAGATGCGTCCGGTTCTGTTTATTTCAAGACAGCAATGAACACTGTCTGAAACTAGGACTCACGCGTAGCGAACAAAGTTCAATGCCGAACCAGGCACTGGCGCCATGCCCCCCAACAGTTACGCTGACCGGCACGACGCCGCGGAAACCAGCGATAAGCCGTGCATTGCCTTCAGCGCCGCTGCCGAAAACTCTGCAAGACACTGAAAGCCGAGCGGCAGAAAACGCTATTTGATCCATCCGCTGGCGAAGTCCTCGACGGTTCGCGCGAGCTTTCTCGGATCGTGGCGGATATAGTCGGTTGCGCTCGTAAAATCGCGTTCGATGAGCTTGATGCCCTTGCGCACGAGCAACTCCCGATCGCGAAGCCGTACCGGAACCTTGCCTTCGGCTTCGTAGTTCTTGAGCAGATTCGCGCGGAGTTCGCCAGTGTTGACGAGCACATAATCTATCCGACCCTCGCCGATATGTTGCTCGATGACACGGACGAAATCTTCAACGAAGAAGCCATCCGTTTCGCCGTGTTTGGTCATGACGTTACAGACGTAGATGATTTTTGCTTCGGCATTGCGGATCGCGTCGACCATCCCTGAGCAGAGGAGGTTCGGAACGATGCTGGTGTAGAGATCGCCCGGGCCGATGATCACGTAGTCAGAATTCTCGATGGCCTCTTTCGCGCGCGGGTTGAGGCATCCGCCGCCAAGCAGAAAAGCATCCTTGATCGGGATCGTCGCGTCGTGTTTCGGGACGTCGATCGCCGATTCTCCGACGATCCGGTCTCCGTTTTCGAGCGTAACGCCGAGGTGCACATTGTCGAGCGTGACCGGGATGACTTTTCCGTGCACGTCGAACATCTCGGAAAGTTCTTCGATCCCGCGCTCGAAGCCGCCCATGATGTCTGATAGCGCGGTAAGAAGAAGATTGCCAACGGTGTGCCCGGCGATGCTGCGCCCTTCCTTGAACCGGTATTCGAATAGGCGGCGAACCACTTCCGTGTCTTCCGACAGCGCAACGATGGCACGACGTACGTCACCGGGCGGAAGTATGCCGAATTCGTCGCGAAGCTCGCCGGTCGATCCGCCGGAATCCGCCACCGTCACGATGGCGGCAAGATTGAGTTGCCTGTTTTTTCCGAGACCGGAAAGGACGTTGAACGTCCCGGTTCCGCCTCCGATGGTCGTTATATTGCATTTCATCTTGAATGGCTTTTCAGGATAGGGTGTGTTGAATTATACGGCGCTCAGACAGCCTCATTCCAGGAGCATGCGCTGGCGATGCCAGCTCCAGGTCTCAATCCAGCGCGACTTCTGCGAGCGGTACGCCACACAGTGTCGCCAGCGCTTCTACCACCATCGCGTGGTCATCGCGCTGCGGCAGACCGGAAACCGTGACCGCCCCGATACACCCAACGCCGTCCACGCTGATCGGGAAGCTGCCGCCGTGGCTGGCGTAGTCACGGGCGGGCAGGCCCATCTTGCTTTCCAGGGAGCTTTTTTCCTGCAAAAGTGCCAAGCCGGTTGCGTAGGAGCTGCAGTGCAAGAGTTCCACCGTGTTGCGCTTGCGTCGCGCCCAGTCGGCGTTGGTCGGTGCGGTGCCGGGCATTGCGCAGAAAAAGACGGTCTCGCGGGCGAGGCGTATTTCGATTGCCACTGCGACACCGCGCGCCTCGGCCTGCGTTTTCAGAAGCGAACCCAACGCCCAGGCCGTGTTTTCATTGAACGCTTTGAAAGACAGTCGCGCTTCCTGTGCAGCAATCCGTGCATTATCTCTTTCCAGTTCCATGTCCGCTCCTCAGATTCCGAATTCAGTTGATAAAACCGCCAGCACGCGGCCCTGCTGCGCACTCTGCAGGCCAAGCTCGATCAGGCCAATGACGCGAATCGCCTCGTCGGCCGTTACCGGGTTCGGCCCCGCACCATTGATCGCGTCGCGCACACCGGCATAGTAGGCCGGGTAGTCGCCCGCAACGCAGGTCAGTTCGCGGGATTGGCAGGCGCCATCGCGCCATACCGACAACGTTGCCGGCAGCGGATCAAGGCCCCAATCCGGCGCCGCCGGACGCTGCCCGGTTTTGAGCACATCTTCCTGCGGATCGAGGCCATATTTGATGAAACTGCCCAGATTGCCGTGCACCGTGAAACGCGGTGGCGGCACTGGCACCAGAGCGCTGCCATGCAGGATTACCCGGCTTTGCCCGTAGCGCAGCACGGCGTGAAACCAGTCATCAACCTCGGTGACATGGCGCTGCAGCGCGAGGTCGAGCGAAATCGATTCAGGCAAACCGAACAGCTGCAACACTTGATCGAGCAGATGCGAACCGAGGTCGTACCACAGTCCGCTTCCCGGCGTCGCCTGCTCGCGCCAGCGGGCACGCACATCGGGGCGATAACGGTCGAAGTGTGATTCAAAATGCACGATCCGCCCCAACTCGCCCGAGGCGATGACCCGGCGCAAAGTCAGGAAGTCCGAATCCCAGCGCCGGTTGTGGAAGACCGAGAGCAGGCGGCCGGTTTTAGCCGCTTCGTCCTGCAGAGTGCGCGCTTCGGCCAGCGTCACGGTAAAGGGTTTGTCAACAACGACATGCTTGCCCGCCGCAAGCGCCGCACGGGCGAGCGGAAAGTGTGTCTCGTTGGGGGTCGGGATCACGACGAGGTCGATATCGGGACGCGCAAAAAGTGCCGCCGGAGTCGCCTCGACCGGTACATCAGGCCAGTCGGCAGCGGCCTTCGCCGGATCACTGCTCGAAATGGCCGCGAGTTTGAGCCCTGGCACACCGGCAATCAACGGCGCATGGAAGGTCTTGGCGGCAAAGCCGTAACCGACGATGCCAACGGAGAGCGTTTTAGTCATGGGGCTGTCCAATGTAGTTGTGCGTTTTCAAATGTTGACATAAACATGGTCTGGAAAACGCTAGGGCGAGGGAATTTCGCGCAGCAAGCGAAAGCCAAGCAAGGTGTAGCGGGTTTCAGGCGAGTTCCAGTTGCGAAACGCTGACCGCGCGTAGAACGCCCAAGTGTGCCAGGAACCACCACGGCGCACGCGCACACCGCCAGTCGCCGGACCTAGCGGGTCGTCGACTGGAGAGATCGCGTAATAGTCATCGCCATGCCAATCGGCCACCCACTCCCAAGCGTTCCCGTGCATATCGTAAAGCCCGAATGCGTTCGGCGCAAAACTCGCAACTGGCGCAGTAAAGGCGTAACCATCGTGACCCGACAGCGCAAAGGCGATCCATTTCGGCCAGTTGGCGGCGGAATCGGCGTCGAAAACGTTGGCCACCGAGAGAAGTGATTCCGGATTGTCACCGCTAGCGTATCGCGTGCGCGTTCCGGCGCG